>JAYUAM010000898.1:0-15822 GCA_043741295.1 Acidimicrobiia bacterium | reverse complement strand
ACCAGTACACGAGCCGGCCGGAGAGCTTCATCGAGGAAGCCGGCACGTCCTTGAAGACGGCGCTCGACGTCGCCCGGAAGTTCGGCGCCGCGCTGATGGAGGAGCTGCCGTTCCACATTGCCACCACGATGTACTCGGGCTCCGAGAACACGTTCTACGCGAGCTGTGCGCAACGCAAGATCGCCTCCTACTTCAACCTGCAGAAGAACCTCGACAACTGGAAGTCGTGGCTCGCCTCCAACGGGCCGCTCCTGGTCGGGCTGAACGTCGACCGCACGTGGGACGACGCCGCGGCCAACGGCGGTCTGCTCGACACGTTCCAGCCGACGACAACGCGCGGCGGCCACGCCGTCTGCTGCGTCGGCTACCGCAGCGACGGGCGCTTCATCATCCGCAACAGCTGGGACACCACCTGGGGCGACGGCGGGTTCGGGTACGCCTCACCGGCCTACATCCAGGCCGGCTTCTTCAACGAGGCGTACGGGGTCACGCTATGAACCGCCGGTCAGCATGCCGGTCAGCATGCCGGTGGGCTCGATGGCGTCCTCGCTAACCTCGGGCGGTGGCCACACTCTCCGAAGCGGCGTCCAAAGCCCTGCTCGCCGCCCATGGGGTTCCGCTCGCCCCCGAACGCCTGGTCTCGACGCCGGCTGACGCCGCGGAGGCGGCGAGCGGGTTCGGCTTCCCCGTCGCGCTCAAGCTGTGCGGCGACCACATCGCCCACAAGACCGAACGTGGGTTGGTGCGGCTCGGGGTCGCCAACCCCGCTGACGTCGCGCGGCTGACCGCTGAGCTGCTCGCCGCCGGTCGGCCCGAGGACGAGGTCACCGGCGTGCTCGTGGCGCCGATGATCCGCGGGAACCGCGAGCTCATCGCCGGCATCGCCACCGACGCGCAGTTCGGCCCGACGGTGATGCTCGGCCTCGGTGGCGTGCTGGCCGAGGCGGTGGCCGATGTTGTCTTCCGGCTCGTGCCGATCACCGAGCAGGACGCTCGCGAGATGATCGAGGACCTCGCCTCCCAGAAGGTGCTCGGTCCGTTCCGCGGCGAGCCGGCTGTCGACATCGACGAGTTGGTGGCGGTACTCGTCGGGCTCTCCGCGCTGGCCGAGTCACGACCCGACATCGTGTCGGTCGATGTGAACCCGCTCATCGTGCATGACGGCGTTCCGGTCGCCGTCGACGCCCTCGTGGAGCTCGCGTGACCGGCGATCACCGCCGAGCCGGCTTCCGCGCGCTGTTCGACCCCCGCGGCGTCGTCGTCGTCGGCGCGTCTACCCATCCCGGCAAGTTCGGGTTCGTCGCGCTGCACAACATCCTCGCCAGCGGATACGCCGGCCGTGTGTTCGGCACGAACCTCGAACGCGAGACCGTGCTCGGCATCGACACCGTCGTCTCGGTCGACGAACTGCCCGACGGGGCGATCGACCTCGCCTTCGTGTGCACGCCGGCATCGACGAACGCCGAGATCCTGCGGGCCTGCGCCCGCAAGGGCATCGGCGCGGTGTTCCTCACTTCGGCCGGCTACGGCGAGGCGGGGGACGAAGGTCGCGCCGCCCAGGACGCGCTCGTGGCGCTGGCGGGCGAGCTCGGCATCCTGCTCGCCGGGCCGAACGGGCAGGGCGTCGTCTCCACGCCCTCGTCGCTGTGCGCCCAGATCGTGGCGCCCTACCCGCCGGCCGGCGGCATCGCCGTGGCGAGCCAGAGCGGCAACTTTGTGTCGAGCTTCATGAACTGGTCGCTTGGCACTGGCGTGGGCATCAGCCGGTCGGTGTCGGCCGGCAACGCGGCGATGGTTACGGTTGCCGACTATCTCGACTTCTACGCCGACGATCCGGCGACGCGCGTCGGCCTCGCCTACGTCGAGGGCATCGCCGACGGGCGGCGGTTCTACGAGCAGATCCGCTCCGCGGCCGAGCGCAAGCCACTCGTGCTCGTGAAGGGTGGTGCGACCGAGGGCGGGCAGGCGGCCGCCGCCTCGCACACGGGCTCGCTGGCCAGCGACGACAAGGTGTTCGACGGCATGTGCCGCCAGGCCGGCGTGTGCCGCGCGGCGACGGTGGAGGAAGCGTTCGAGGCGGCAGCCACGTTCGCCACGCAGCCGCTACCGGCGGGACCGAACGTCGTCGTGCTGACGACCGCGGGCGGGTGGGGTGTGGTCACCGCCGATGCGATCACCCGCGACCGCGATCTCGTGCTGCTCCCGCTGCCCGACGATCTGAAGGCGCTCGTCGACACGAAGCTGCCGCCGCGGTGGAGTCGCAACAACCCGGTCGACATGGCGGGCGGCGAGACGCGTGACACGATTCCCGAGGTGATGGAGATGATCGCCGCCCACCACGACGTGCACGCCATCGTGTACCTGGGGCTCGGCATCCAGTCGAACCAGGCGAAGCTGATGCGCGCCGGTCGCTTCTACCCCGACCACGGGCTGGAGCGCATCGTCAGCTACCACGAGCGCCAGGACGCCCGCTTCGCCGAGGCGGCGGCCGAGATCTCGGCGGCCACCGGCAAGCCGATCCTGACGGCCACCGAGCTGGCGGTCGCCGACCCGGCGAACGCCGGCCCGGCTGCGGTTCGGGCCTCGGGTCGGCTCTGCTACGCGTCGGCGAACCGGGCCGTCATCTCCCTCGGACACCTGTACCGCTACGCCCGGTACCGTCAGCGCCGGGGGCTCGTCTGAAGCCGTACCGGCCGGCCTACCGGCCGCGCCCCGTCATCCGGCCCCGGTTCTGGGCCCGGCGTCTGGGGGCGGTCGCCGGCGTGCTCGGCCTCGGCGTGGCGCCGCCGGTCGGGCTGTGGGCGTACGCCGACTCCTCGGCGGTCACCGCCCGGCGCGGCGCGGTGCCCGCGGCCGTCGCCAGCGCGCCGCTTCCGCACGTCGTCACGCCGCTGCTATCGGCCCGTCGCCTGCCGGGCGTCGTCGCCGGCGCCGACCCCGCCCGCGATCTGCTCGCCAAGCTGGCGGCGATCCCGGTCGCCGACACCAGCTGTCTCGCCGTGGCCGTCGATGGTGCGCCGGTGTTCTCCGTGCGCCCCGATCTGCCGGTGGTCCCGGCCTCGAACATGAAGTTGCTGATCGGTGCCGCTGCGCTTGAACTGCTCACGCCCACGTTCACCTTCACCACGTCGGCGGCGTCGCTCACGCCGCCCGACGGCGACGGTGCCATCGCCGGCGATCTCTACCTCGTCGGTGGCGGCGACCCACTGCTGTCAACCGAGCCGTTCCGCAGCCGCACGATCGACCCGGCCCATCAGGGCGAGCCGTACACCGAGCTCGAACAGTTGGCCGACGACCTCGTTCGCAACGGTGTCCGCTCGATCACGGGCGCGGTGGTCGGCACCGACGCCCGCTACGACAACGAGTACGTGCAGGCGACCTGGCCGAAGGGTCTCGACCCCACGTCGCGCCCGGGTGCGATCTCGGCGTTGCGCGTCGACGGCGGCGTCGACAGCAAGGGTCAGCCGTTTGCCGATCCGCCCACCGCGGCCGCCGCCCGCCTCGGCGACCTGCTGCAGGCGCGCGGTGTGACCATCGCCGGCAAGGCTCATGCCGGGGTGCTTCCGGGCGGCGAGAGCGCACTGGGAAGCGTGACCTCGGCGCCGCTCAGCGCCATCGTCGCCTCGATGTTGCGCGTCAGCGACAACGGCACCGCCGAGATGCTCACCAAGGAACTCGCCGTCGGGCCGCCGGGCGGTGTCGGGACGACGGCGGCCGGGCTCGAGATCGCCAAGGCCCGTCTCGTCGACTGGAAGATCCCCGACGCGGGCGTGTCCCTCGTGGACGGGTCGGGGCTGGGGAGTGACAACAAGCTCACGTGTCAGGTGCTGCTCGGCATCGTCGACCGCTATCACGTCGGTGACCCCTTGGTCGCCGGCCTGCCGGTGGCGGGGACGAGCGGCACGCTCACCAACCTCTTCAAGGGCAGCCCGGTCGTCGGCCAGCTCATGGCCAAGACCGGCTCGCTCGGCAACGTCCGCGCCCTCACGGGCCTGCTCCCGCGCGACGGGCATCTCGTGGAGTTCTCGTACGTGCTCAACGAGCCTGGAATCGGCGCGACCGAGACCGCCGCCGAGCCGCGCTGGCGGGCCTTGGCCGACGCGATGCTCGCCTTCCCGTACCGCCCCGACCTCGGGGCCTACGAGCCCGCTGCGGCGGTCGCTGGCTGAACCGGGCAGGATGCAGCGGTGCCGGTGATGCCGATGTTCCCGCTCGGGTCCGTGCTGCTCCCCACCGTCGTCCTGCCCCTGCACGTCTTCGAGCCGCGCTACCGCCAGCTGGTGCAGGACTGCCGGGCGGGGTCGGGCGAGTTCGGCGTGGTGCTCATCGAGCGCGGCCTGGAGGTCGGCGGGGGAGACGTGCGCACGAACGTGGGCACCGTGGCGAGAATCTTCGAGGTCGCCGAGGCGCCTGACGGCCGCTACGCCCTGCTGGCCATCGGTACCGAGCGGGTCCGGGTGACGACCTGGCTGATCGACGACCCGTACCCGAAGGCCGACATCGAGCCGTGGCCCGATGCCGACGACGGGGCGCTGCCGGCCGACGTGGAGGCGGCCGCCGACGCACTGCGTGGCGTGCTCGAGCTTGGCCGTCAGGCCGGTTGGGACGTGGAACCGGCGGTCGGCGCACTCGACGACGGCGCGGTGTCCATCGAGCCGGGGGCGGCGAGCCACAAGCTCGCCGCCCTTGCCCCGCTCGGGCCGGCCGACCGCTACCGCCTGCTGGCGAGCGCCGGACCGCGAGCCAGGCTCGCCCTACTCGTCGAGCTGCTCGGCGACGTCGAGTCGATGATCCGGTTCGGTCTTCAACCCGACCCGTGATCGGCGTCCCGTCCGGCGCCACGCCCCGACCATCGGCTCCGGCCGTCGACTCCGGCGTGCTAGGAAGTTCCGTTATGCGCACCTCCGGCTCGCCCACGTCCTCGACCAGCCGGTCGGGCAGCGACGACAACCCGGTGACCGAAGCCGTGGCGCTGGTGAAGACGTACGTCAAGCAGAACACGGTCGACGAGCTCAAGCCGGCACTGCGGTTCCTCGGCTACGGCATCCCAGGAGCGTTGCTCACCGCCATCGGTGGTGTGCTCGTGCTGCTCGGTCTGCTCCGGTTGCTGCAGGGACGCGACGGTGGACGGTTCTCGCGCGGGTGGTCGTTCCTGCCCTACGTGATCGTGCTCGTCCTGTGCGCCGCCGGTATCGGCGTGTCGTTCATGTTGATGCGCAAGCCGACGCTCCTCGGTCGCAAGGCCCGCCGGCCGTGAGTCGCCCGAAGGTGACCGTGGCCGTGGTGGCCGGTCGGCTCGTGTATCGATGCGTTGCTCGACCTGTGGAGGTAGTCAGATGAGTGCACAACCGGTGAGCCTGGCTGACATCGAGGCCAAGCTGCGCGGCATCGACGATTCGGTTCGCGGTCGGGTCGCCGACAAGCGCCAGACGCTGGTGGCGGGCGCCATCGTCTCGGGCCTGTTCGTCCTCTTGCTCGCCTACTTCTTCGGCCGGCGCACCGGCAAGAAGAAGACGACGTTCGTCGAGATCCGGCGGCTCTAGTGGGCCGTCGCGCTGTCCGGCGTCGACGGTTCTCGCCGGTGCTGTTCGCTCGTCGTACGGCGTTTCGCCGCGGGCTGCTCGGCGGGGACCGCACGTGGATGGCGGTCGGCGCCGGCCTGTGGGTCGCCCGGCGCGCCCGGGCCACCGTCGGACGCACCGAAGAGCACGTGTCGCTCGACAAGCTGCGGCCGGGGCAGGGCATCGAGATCCGCACCGGCGTGCCGCCGACGCGCCGCGAGCGTCGGGCGACCCGCACACCGGGATGAAGGTCCTGCTGCGCAACCCCCGGCGCGAGCTCGACCTGCCCGGTCCGGTGAGCGTGCACGCCCTGATGGAGCGCCTCGGGCTGAACCGGGAAGCCCATCTCGTGGTGCGCAACGGTGAGCTCGTGCCGGGCGACGTGCTGCTCGCGGACGCCGACGCCGTCGAGATCCGTCCGGTGATCAGCGGCGGCGCAACGTGACCGCCGCACCGGCACGGGTCGGCGCAACGTGAAGTGCCAGGTGTGTCGCGGTTCGGCGGTCATCGATCTGCCGCGCCACAACGCGAAGTTCTGCGGCAACCACTTCGTGCACTTCTGCGAGGAGCAGGTGGCCACGACGATCCGTCGCCATCGGATGATCGCCGCCGGCGAGCGGGTCCTCGTGGCCGTGTCGGGCGGCAAGGACAGCCTGGCGCTGTGGGACATCCTGCTCCGGCTCGGTCACGCGGCCGACGGGCTGTACCTCGGGCTCGGCATCGGCGACTACAGCGACGAGTCGGGAAACTACGCCCGCGCCTTCGCCGCCTCGCGTGCCGTCTCGCTCGTCGAGGTCGACCTGCGCGCCGGGCACGGCTTCGATGTGCTCGCCGCATCCGACGCCACGGGCCGGGCACCGTGCTCGGCGTGCGGACTGTCGAAGCGTCACCTGTTCGACGATGCCGCCCGGCGCGGCGGGTACGACGTGGTGGCGACGGGGCACAACCTCGACGACGAGGCGGCCGTGCTGTTCGGCAACGTGCTCCGGTGGGAGATGGAGTACCTCGCCCGCCAGTCGCCGGTCCTTCCCGCCCGAGACGGCTTCCCGCGCAAGGTCAAGCCACTCGTGCGGCTCACCGAGCGGGAGATGGCCGCCTACTGCATCGTGCGGGGCATCGACTACCAGGTGGAGGAATGTCCGATGGCGGCGGGCAACCGCCACCTGGGGTACAAGGCGGCGCTCAACGACATCGAGCTGGCGTCGCCCGGTGCGAAGTTCACGTTCTACGACCGCTTCCTGAAGCGCCTGTCGCCGCTGCTCGACGAGGTCGCCGTCGCCGACCGGGCCGACCTGCAGTCGTGCGAGCGGTGCGGATCACCGACCACGGGCGAGGTGTGCGCCTTCTGCCGGCTGGGTCTCGCCGTCGAGCGCGAGCGCTCGCGGGAGACCACCGGGGTGCGTTCGACCCCGGTCGCCGCGCCGCGCCGCCGCCGGGGACGCTGAGCGCAACGTCGGCCGGCGACCCTTGACCGGGACGCTGTGATCGTCTCGGCGCGTCCTGGTCGACTGTGCGACACTCGGCGCCCGTGAGGGACGCGCTCCAATGAGATACGGCTTCCGGTGAGGCAGGGCTTCGAGGCGGGCGAGCGGGTGCTCCTCGTCGACAACAAGCGTCGTCACTACCTGGTGACGCTCGCCGTCGGCGGGCAGTTCCACACCCATCACGGCTTCGTTGCGCACGACGACCTGCTCGGCGCTCGCGAAGGTTGTCTGGTCACGAGCACGCGCAACGAGCGCTACCGCGCCCTGCGCCCGACGATGGAGGACGTCATCCTCCTCATGCCGCGCGGCGCGCAGGTGATCTACCCGAAGGACATCGGCCCGATCGTCCACCTCGCCGACATCTATCCCGGCGCTCGCGTGTTCGAGTCCGGCGTCGGGTCGGGGGCGCTCTCGATGGCCATGCTGCGGGCCGGCGCGCGCATCGTCGGCTACGAGATCCGCGAGGACTTCGCGAACCGCGCCCACACGAACGTCACTTCGATGCTGCCGGGCGGTGCGTTGGGGACGGGTGCGTTGGGTGCCGACGCGCTCGATCGGTACCAGGTGCACCTCGCCGACGCCTACGCCGGCATCGACACGTCGCATCTCGACGATGGCCACGTCGACCGGGCCGTGCTCGATCTTCCCGAACCGTGGCAGGTGATCCCGCACGTCGAGCAGGTGCTCGAACCGGGGGGCGTGCTGTGCTGCTACACGCCGAGCATCACCCAGGCGAGCCAGGTGCGCGAGCGGCTCGCGCGTGGCCCGTGGACGGAGTGCAAGACGATCGAGGTGCTGCATCGCAGCTGGCACGTGGAAGGCATCGCCGTGCGTCCCGACCACCGCATGGTTGCCCACACGGCCTTTCTCACCTACGCCCGCCTCGTCGTCGACGACGGAACGTCGCTAGTTCCGACCTCGGGTCGCGCAACGGGCGCCCCGGAGGGCGCCCGTGCAACCGATCAGTAGGTTCGAGCCGACCGGGTACGGGTCAGGCTTCGATGAAGATGCACTCGCCGGGGCACTCCTCGGCGGACTCGATGACGCCGTCGAGCTTGCCGTCGGGGATGTTGGCCATGCCGTCGGCACCCTGCGGGTTGCCGTGGGCGGTGGCGAACACCTTCGAGCCCTCCTTCACGTACGCGAGGCCGTCGTCCAGCAGGGTGAACACGTCCGGTGCGATCTCTTCGCAGAGTCCGTCGCCGGTGCAGAGATCCTGATCGATCCAGACCTTCATGAGCCGTGACCTTCCTTGGGCTTCGTGCCGGGTGCTCCGGCGTGGTTCGTGCGGGTGCGGCCCGCTCTGCACACACTATGGCGTGCTCGGGGAAATTACACGGCCAACACCGGGGAAACATGCACCGCCGGTACGCGGCGGAGCCGGTCCCCGGGAACGACCGAACGGTGAAAGTTTTCCGATGTCAATGATCGTCACGTCCGCAACTTCCCCGTGTAGCGTCCGATAGGAGGCCACGCGAGCGCGAAGGGGTGATCCCAGATGTCCGACGCTGAGTACGAACGCCGACTGGCGGCCTACGGCGACGAGCTGGCCGACCTGCGCGAGCAGGCCAAGGTGCTCGAAGAAGAAGTCGTCTCCCTGCGCCGCAAGCTGGCCGACGCGCCAAAGCGCGTCCGCACGCTGGAAGAGCGCCTGCTCGAGACGAAGGGGCAGCTTGCCCAGGCCGTCTCGCAGAACGAGAAGCTGAGCTACACCCTGCGTGAGGCGCGCGAGCACATCGCCAACCTGCGCGAGGAGGTCGACAAGCTCAGCCAGCCGCCGTCGGCGTACGGCGTGGTCGTCGGCAAGAACGACGACGGCACGGTCGACGTGCTCACGTCCGGTCGCAAGATGAAGGTGGCGCTGCGCCCCGACATCGACCACGCCCTGCTCGAGCGCGGCCAGGAGGTCGTGCTCAACGAGAGCTTCAACGTGGTGTCGGCCCGCCGCCCGGATGGTTCGGGCGAGGTCGTCACGATCCGCGAGATCCTCGAGGACGGTATGCGGGCGCTGGTGGTCGGCCGGGCCGACGAGGAGCGCATCTGCGAACTGGCCGACAGCATCCTCGGCCTGAAGTTGCGCTCCGGCGACAGCGTGCTCATGGACCCGCGCACGAGCCTGCTGCTCGAGAAGCTGCCGCGGCCCGAGGTGGAGGATCTCCTCCTCGAAGAGGTGCCCGACATCTCCTACTCCGACATCGGTGGTCTCGATTCGCAGATCGAGCAGATCGCCGACGCCGTCGAGCTGCCCTACATGTACGCCGACCTCTTCGCCGAGCACCTCCTGCCGGCGCCCAAGGGCATCCTGCTCTACGGCCCGCCGGGATGTGGCAAGACGCTCATCGCCAAGGCCGTCGCCAACTCGCTCGCCAAGAAGGTCGTCGAGAAGACCGGCGGCACCGGTCGGGGCCGCTCGTACTTCATCAACATCAAGGGCCCTGAGCTGCTCAACAAGTACGTCGGCGAGACCGAGCGCCAGATCCGCCTCGTGTTCCAGCGCGCTCGTGAGAAGAGCGAAGAGGGCTGGCCGGTCATCGTCTTCTTCGACGAGATGGACTCGATGTTCCGCACCCGCGGCTCGGGCATCTCGTCCGACATGGAGTCGACGATCGTGCCGCAGCTGCTCGCCGAGATCGACGGTGTCGAGGGCCTGCGCAACGTCATAGTGATCGGCGCCACGAACCGGGAAGACCTCATCGACCCGGCGATCCTGCGCCCCGGCCGCCTCGACGTGAAGATCAAGATCGAGCGACCCGACAGCTCGTCGGCCGCCCAGATCTTCCGCCAGTACCTCACCGAACAGGTGCCCCTGCACCCCGAAGAGGTGGCAGCCAAGGGTGGACCGGCGGCGGCCATCGCCTCGATGATCGAAGTGACGGTCGCCGAGATGTACCGCGTCGACGACGCCAACCGCTTCCTCGAGGTCACCTACCAGAACGGCGACAAGGAGATCCTGTACTACAAGGACTTCGCGTCGGGCGCGATGATCGAGAACATCGTCCGGCGGGCCAAGAAGCTGGCGATCAAGCGCCACATCGCCGGCGGCCCGAAGGGCGTGTGCTCTGACGACCTCCTGGCCTCGATCCGGCAGGAGTACAAAGAGCACGAGGACCTGCCGAACACGACGAACCCGGACGACTGGGCGAAGATCTCCGGCAAGAAGGGCGAGCGCATCGTGTTCATCCGCACCCTCGTCAACGAGAACGACGACACCAAGCCCGAAGGCGGCCGCGCCATCGAACGCGTCGCCACGGGCCAGTACCTGTAGCTCACGGCGCGGAGCGCGCCCGACACGACGCCCGTAGAGCGAGCGGCGTGAGCACCATGCATATAGGGTCCGTCGTATGGCGATCCCGAAGGTCGTGGGCATCGAGACGGAGTACGGCATCGTCGTGCGCGGGGCCGACGTCAACCCCATCGCGGCGTCGTCGTTGCTCGTCAATGCGTACATCAGCCAGTTCCGCCGGCGTGTGACGTGGGACTTCGAGGACGAGTCGCCGGCGAACGACGCCCGCGGCTTCCTGATGGACGGTGCGGTACCGCCCGACGTCGAGACGCACCTCGTCAACGCCGTGCTCACGAACGGCGCGCGCTACTACGTCGATCATGCCCACCCCGAGGTGTCGACGCCCGAGTGCGTCGATGCCGCCGAGGTCGTCCGCTGGGACCGGGCGGCCGAGCTGATCGTTCGCCGCTCGATGGTGCTCGCCCAACGGCTCGTTCCGGACGGGGCCGAGGTCGTCGCCTACAAGAACAACTCCGACGGCAAGGGCAACAGCTACGGCTGCCACGAGAACTTCCTCGTCGCCCGCGAGGTCCCCTTCGGGCGCATCGTCAGCCAGGTCACGCCGCACTTCGTCACCCGCCAGGTGTACTGCGGGGCCGGCAAGGTCGGCTGCGAGCTGCCGGGTGTCTCGGCGCGGGACGTGCCGTTCCAGCTCAGCCAACGGGCCGACTTCTTCGAGGAGGAGGTCGGGCTCGAGACCACGCTCAAGCGCCCGATAGTCAACACGCGCGATGAGCCGCACTGCGACGCGTCGAAGTATCGGCGGCTGCACGTGATCGTCGGCGACGCGAACATGTCGCAGGTCGCCACGTTCCTGAAGGTCGGCACCTCGGCGATCGTCCTGGCGATGATCGAGGACGACGTGATGGGCACCGATCTCGCGCTTGCCCAGCCGGTGCCCGCCATCCGGGACGTGAGCCACGACCCCAGCCTGCAGCGCACGGTCGGCCTGCGCGACGGTCGACGGATGCGGGCCATCGACATCCAGTGGGAGCTGCTGGAGCGGGCCCGCAAGTACGAGCGCGAGCGGGGCCTCGAAGCCGTCGGCGACGAGGTCGGGGCGGAGGTTCTCCGGCGCTGGGAGGCGGTGCTCACCGGGCTCGAGTCCGATCGTGCATCCGTGGCCACGACGGTCGACTGGGTGGCCAAGGAGCGGGTCCTGCACGCCTTCGCCGATCGGCACGACCTGGAGTGGGGCGACGCCAAGCTGCGGGCCATCGATCTGCAGTACCACGACATGCGGCCCGAGAAGTGCCTCGCCGATCGCGTCGGTCTGGAGACGATCGTGTCCGAGGCCGACGCCGAAACGGCGATGACCGAGCCGCCGCCCACGACGCGAGCGTATTTTCGCGGGCGCTGCCTGGCCAAGTGGCCCGAGGACGTGGTGGCCGCCAACTGGGATTCGTTGGTGTTCGACGTGGGTGACGATCCGCTGCGCCGGGTGCCGATGATGGAGCCGCGCCGCGGAACCGCCGAAATGGTGGGTAGCTTGATCGACGAGTGCTCCACGGCTAGGCAGTTGCTCGACCGGCTTGGTGCCTAGCAGAGCGCAGGAGAGGACCATGACCGAGCGGACCCAGAAACAACGAAGCGCCCCCGAGCGCGCCGAAGAGAAGGTCGACGAGGCGCCTGCCTCGACGGCGCGCGGCGAGAAGCTCAAGGCCGAGATGGATGGACTCCTCGACGAGATCGACGAGGTGCTCGAATCGAACGCCGAGGAGTTCGTGAAGAGCTACGTGCAAAAGGGTGGCCAGTAGCCACCGCTGGCGCGTCCGGCCCTGTCGGCCGGTAGCCTGCCCGGCGTTATGGCGATGCCGTTCTTCACGCCGGGCGATGATCCCGGGACCAGTCTTCCCGAGCTGCTGCGCCGCACGGGTGTAGAGCCGTTCGCCTCGGGTGCCGCGGGTCGGGGCGATCTCGTCGTGCCCCACGCCACCACGTGCGTCGCCGTTCGCTTCGCCGACGGCGTGCTCATGGCCGGCGATCGTCGCGCCACGTCGGGCAACCTCATCTCGCACCGCACGATGGAGAAGGTGATGCCGGCCGACCGCTACAGCGGCGTCGCCATCGCCGGTGCCGCCGGTCCGGCGATGGAGATGGTGAAGCTCTTCCAGCTGCAGCTCGAGCACTACGAGAAGGTCGAGGGCGTGCCGCTCAGCCTCGAGGGCAAGGCGAACACCTTGTCGATGATGGTGCGCGGCAACCTGCCTGCCGCCATGCAGGGCATGGTCGTCGTGCCGATCTTCGCCGGGTGGGACCTGCGCCGGAACACCGGCCGCCTCTTCACCTACGACGTCACCGGTGGTCGCTACGAGGAGGCCGACTACGTGGCCACCGGCTCGGGCAGCCTGCACGCCGGCACGGTCATCAAGGTTGGCTTCGTCGAGAGCATGGACCGCACCGCCGCCGTCGATCTCTGCGTGCGAGCGCTGTGGGAGGCCGCCGACGCCGACTCTGCGACCGGCGGTCCCGATCCGCTGCGCGGCATCTACCCGGTGGTCGCCACGATCACCGAGGCCGGCTTCGATCGGGTGGGCGACGACGAACTGCGGCAACGCTTCGAGACCATCGCCAACCGGAGCACAACGTGAGCCCGGGGGGAGCGGCGCACGCGCGCTCGCAGCGCGGAGCGCACCCGCTGACCGGAGTTACGGCGAGCAGCGAAGCGCAACTTAGCTGTGCAGCACGGCAGGCGAGCGAAGCGAGCACGATCTAGATGTCGATGATGCCGTACGTCTCTCCCGAGCAGTTGATGAAGGACCGGGCGGACTACGCCCGCAAGGGCATCGCTCGCGGCCGCAGCCTCACCGCGATCATCTATGACGACGGCGTCGCCATCGTCGCCGAGAACACGTCGAACACGCTGCGCAAAGTGAGCGAGATCTACGACCGCATCGCCTTCGCCGGTGTCGGTCGCTACAACGAGTTCGACCAGCTGCGCGTGGCGGGAATTCGGGCTGCCGACCTGAAGGGCTTCCAATACAGCCGCGACGACGTCGACGCCCGCGGCCTGGCGAACCAGTACGCCCAGATCCTCGGCCAGATCTTCACCCATGAGATGAAGCCGATGGAGGTCGAGATCCTGGTCGCCGAGGTCGGGCTCGCCGCCGATCGCAACCAGCTCTTCCACATCCTCTACGACGGCACGGTGATCGACGAGCAGAACTTCAGCGTGCTCGGCGGCGACGCCGAGTCGATCGCCACCCGGATGAAGGAGGCCTTCCGGCCCGACTTCGATCTCGCCGGCGCGGTGAAGGCCGCTGCCCTCGCTCTCGGCGGGCCGAGCCGGACCCTGACCGCCGACGATCTCGAGGTTGCGGTTCTGGCCCGCGCCAACGGCCGCCGCTGCTTCCACCGCCTCACCGACCCCGAAGTCGCCACCTTCCTGGCGTAGCTACGGCGCCCGGCCCGGCCCGGCCCGGGTGTCGGAGTTTCCCGCGGGAAACACGTCCCGACCGGCGGCGGACCGTCCGCCTGCTCGATCCGAGCCGCGGCACCGGGTCGAGGCACGGCCCTTGCGCCGCGCCAGCTCCGAGCTGATCAGCCGCAACCTTGGGTGTCTCCTGGCTAACGTCCGCCGGATGGGTCGTCCGCTGAAGATCGGTGTGCAGCTCCCTGAGGTCGAGCGCGAGGTGCGTTGGCCCGAGCTCGCTCGGATGGCCCGGCTGATCGAGGACGCGGGGTTCGACTCGATCTGGGTGGGCGACCACCTGCTGTACGACCGACCGCCGGCCGGCCTGCGCGGGCCGTGGGAGGCGTGGACGCAGCTCGCTGCCATCGCCGCTGTCACCGAGCGGGTGGAGATCGGTCCGCTCGTCGCCTGCGCCGGGTTCCACGAGCCGGCGATGCTGGCCAAGCTCGCCTCGACGGTCGACGAGATCAGCGGCGGCCGGTTGATCGTGGGCCTCGGCGCCGGCTGGAACCGGACCGAGTTCGACGCGTTCGGGGTTCCGTACGACCGGCGCGTCGAGCGGTTCGAGGAATCGTTCGAGATCGTGCGGCGGCTGCTGGCGGGGGAGCGGGTCAACTTCGTCGGCCGCCACTACGGCATCGATGGCGCGGTGCTGCTGCCGGCGAGCGGTCGGCCGGGTGGTCCGCCGCTGATGGTCGGTTCCAGCCGCCCCCGCATGCTCGCCGCCACCATCGCCCATGTGCGCTACTGGAACGCGTGGTGGACCGACTTCGACAACCGCCCCGAACGCATCGCCCCGCTGCGTGATGCCGTCGACCGGGCGTGTGAGTTGGTCGGTCGTGACGCAGCCGAGGTCGAGCGCACCGTTGCGGTGCTCGTGGCCCCGCTCGGCCCAGTCGCCCGCCAGGTCACCCCCGGTCGCGAGCAGGCGCCGGCGCTCGCTGGATCGCCCGCGCAGATCGCCGACTCGCTCGCCGCGTTCGCCGCCGAGGGCATCGTCCACGTTCAGCTGGTGCTCGACCCGATCACGACCGAGGGCATCGAGGCGGCTGCGGCGATCCTCAGCGTGCTCGACGGTTAGCGGCGGTCACGAGCGCGCCCGATCGTCCCAACGGGTCGCCGGGTGAGCCGGCTGGGAGAGCCGGCTACGTGAGCAGGGTCCCGGTGAGCGGCGCGGTCCGCGGTCCGCGGTCCGGCGTTCAGCGCTCGATTCGGCCCTCGTAGCCGTCGCGGGTCTGGGGCAGGCGCTGACCGAGGATGCGTGACGCTACGACGGTGCGCAGGATCTGTGCGGTGCCGCCGCCGATCGTGAACATGCGCACGTCGCGGTACATCCGCTCGAGCGGGTTGCGCCGCGAATAGCCGGCGGCGCCGAAGATCTGCAGCGCGTCGCTCACGACGGCGATGGCCGACTCGGCAGTGAAGATCTTGGCCTGCGCGGCGAGGGTCGGGTCGGGGAACGGCGAGCCCGGCCCGCGCGAGCAGGCGGCGCGGTAGGTGAGGCTGCGGGCCGCTTCGAGCTTCGTGCTCATGTCGGCGAGCATCCACTGCAGGCCCTGAAACTCGGCGATCGGGCGGTCGAACTGCTTGCGGGTCTTGGCGTATTCGACGGCGAGTTCGTAAGCGCCCGTGGCGATGCCGAGGGCGACGGTGCCGGCGCCCACCCGCTGCGCGTTGTAGGCGTTCATCAGATCGGCGAAGCCGTGCCCGAAGCCCGATGGGGGGAGCAGCACCATGTCGGCCGGCACCTCCATGTCGCGACAGATCACCTGGGTCTCCGGGATGCCGCGCAGGCCGAGCGTCGGCTCGCGCTCACCAACTTCCAAACCGGGGGTCTCGTCGCGCACGGCGAGGAAGCCGGCAATGCCGAGTTCGGTGCCGTCCTCGTCGAAGACCCGCGCGAACACAAGGTGCAGGCGTGAGACGCCGCCGCCGGTGATCCAGTGCTTCATGCCGTTGACGACGTAGGTGTCGCCGCGCTTGTCAGCGCGCGTCGTCATCATCGAGGCAGCTGATCCGGCGCCGGGTTCGGTGATGCAGATGGCCGGCTTGTCGCCGTCGAGCACGAAGTCGGCGGCCATC
>JAYUAM010000897.1:0-1108 GCA_043741295.1 Acidimicrobiia bacterium | reverse complement strand
CGTCGATCGGAACGGCCCAGAGGCCGGGACCGAACGGCACGACGCGATCACCGGTGTAGAGCACGAGGCCGCGGTGGAGGCGGTCACCGATCCGACGTCGGAGATAGGTCAGATGCATGAAGTCGTCGGCAGCCACACTGCTCGCCGCCTTCACCTCGATGCCGACGATGCGGCCGTCGTCGTGCTCGATGACGGCATCGACCTCCCGTCCGTCCCGGTCGCGGTAGTGATACAAACGGGCGAAGCTCTCCGCCCAGGTGAGTTGGCGCGCCAGTTCGGCGAGGACGAAGTTCTCGAGAACCGGTCCAGCCAGGGCGCGGTCGCGGCGCAGTCGGGCGAGTGAGCCGCCCGAGGCATGCGCGGCAAGACCCGTGTCGACGAAGAGCAGCTTCCGCAGACCCACCGCGCGACCGGTTTGCGAGCTCGACCAGGCGGGCAGCCGTTTGATGAGGAAGACCTCCTCGAACAAGGCGACGTACCGCTCGATCGTCGACTTCGGCAGGTTGAGCGCGTTCGCGACGTTCTGGACCTGGATAGGTGTGGCCATCCGGCCCGCGAGCATGCGGAGGAGACGGTCGAGGTCCGGCCGCCGTTGGATCTCGCTCAGCTGCGTGACATCACGATCGATGAGGTCGTTGATGTAGGACGCAAACCATCGCGACCGCCGGCCGTCGTCGCGACGCACGGCCTCGGGGAAGCCGCCCCGAACGGCCCGGGCGAGGTATTCGTCTCGGTCGCACTCACCCGTGCCCGTCGAGAACCGGTCGTGTTCCTCGAAGATGGCGTCCACGAAGTGATCGTCGGACCGGTCGATCTCGCCCTGCGAGAACGGCCAGAGCTCCACGGTCTCGGTGCGGCCTATGAGGGCGTCGGGAAGCGACCGCAGTCCGAGCAGGCGAGCTGAGCCCGTGAGGAGGAACTGGCCGGGCCGGTCGTCTGCGTCGACCTTCGCCTTGATCGGTAGGACGAGCTCGGGCGCGCGCTGGATCTCGTCGACCACAAGCAGTCCGGGATGGTCGACGAAGGACTCCGGATCGCTCCGCGCCCCCTGGAGATCCGTGGGTCGGTCAAGGCGTCGTTCGGCGACATCGGCTCGTCCCGCCGTGAC
>JAYUAM010000896.1:0-1110 GCA_043741295.1 Acidimicrobiia bacterium | reverse complement strand
GGCGCAAGATCAAGCACCGTCGCCGCCAGGAGTTCGTCGTCGTCGGTTGGCAGGAGAGCGACCGCGCCCGGTCGAGCACGTTCGCCTCGCTGATCCTCGCCGTGAACGAACCGGCCGCATCCGACGTCGCTGACGCGGTCGGCCCGGTCGGGTCGACGGCAGCGACGTCAGCGGGCGCGACGAACCTTCGCTACTGCGGCTCGGTCGGCACCGGGTTCGACGCCGTGACGCTCGCCACGTTGCGTCGACGCCTCGACGCGCTCGCGGTCGCTGTCGCCCCGCTCGTCACCCTGCCTGCGAAAGCCGCCGTGACGCGGCCGCACTGGGTACGGCCCGAACTGGTCGCCGAGGTCGAGTTCGCGGAATGGACGGACGACGCGATCATCCGCCACGCCAGCTACCTCGGCTTGCGCGACGACAAGGCGGTGCACGAGGTGGTGCGCGAGACCTGACTACGCTGCGTGGGACGGGCGGTTGTCCCGCGACGTTCCGGGGCCGTCGAGCGTCAGCACTACGAGACCACCCACAGAAAAGAGGCCCGCTATGGCGGACTACAACGACTTCCTACCCGACGTGAAGCGCTACGCGCCTGACGCCGACGAGGCCGCCGTCAAGGGGATCGTGAAGCACCTCGGCATCGCGCTCCAGAAGAAGGGCGGCGACGCCTCCCTGGTGTCCGGCTCCGACAAGTCCGAGCTCGACCGGGTGCGCGAGAGCTGGCTGAAGAAGAAGCTCGCCCGCACCGAGTCCGACGCCGACCTCGACGCCGCTATCAAGACGATCGTCGAGACGATGAAGGCCGACAACCGCAAGCAGCGCGTCACGTTCTACTACCTGCTGGCGGACAAGTACGGCGTTCTCGCCAACCTGCACTGACCAGCGCGATAGCTCGCTGTTCGCACCGGGCCGGCGACACGCGCCGGCCCGGTGTCAGCGGCCGGTGTGTCCGAAGCCGCCGCCCCGGCCGTCGCCGTCGAGCGTCTCGCCGACGAGCAGCGCGGCCTGACCGATGCGTAGCAAGACGAGCTGGGCGATGCGATCGCCACGCGTGACGTGATAGGCCGTCGACGCGTCGGTGTTCACGAGAAGCACCTTCAACTCGTCGCGGTA
>JAYUAM010000895.1:0-3038 GCA_043741295.1 Acidimicrobiia bacterium | reverse complement strand
GCAGCACCTCACCGCCGGCGCGGTCGCGCGATCGGGCGGCGTCGTCGAGCATCCGCTCGGCTGCCGCCCGGTCGGCATTCAGCCCGACCACCCGGGCTTCGGCCCACGCCGGCACGACGAGATCGCCGAGCACCTCACCGCGCCATCGCCCGAGCGCGTGGCGTAGGAGCGCAGTGCCGGCCGCGACGTCACCAGCGCCGAACGCGGCGCGACCGGCGGCGACGTCGTCCTCGAACGCCCGGGCGTCGAACTCGACACCGTGGGTCCGCAACGAAACGTCCTCGGCGGCCACGAACAGCGCGCCATCCGGCAGGAGGTCGCCGAGCGTGCGCAGGTGAACCTCGAGGACACGACGCGACGACGGCGCGCCAGGGTCGCCGAGCAGCGCGACGAGCTCGGCGAGCGGAACCGGGGCCGTCGCCAGGGCGAGCAGACCGAGCACAAGGCCGGCGAGATCGGCGAGGGGCGCGACGCCGGTCTCGGTCGCCAGCTCCGGCGAACCCAGCACCCGGATTTCCATCCCGCGTCCTCCCACGTGGCTGCGCCCATTCAACCATCGCCGTGACCAGCGCCAATACGCCTCATTTCGGTCCGCGGCACCGACCGCGGGGCGGGGTCCGGCGCCCGCCGAGCGTGGCCAGTGCACCACCGCTCGCCGGAGCCGCGCCCGAACTACGAGGGCGATCGCCGCCGGGTAGGTTCCCGGCGTGACGACGAGGCCGTGCGCGTGATCCCGATCCGGTTCGGGCGGCAATTGTGCGGCGACCTCGACGAGGCCTCGCAGCGCGAGTGGCTCGTCACCGACGGCCTCGGCGGCTACGCCATGGGCACGGTGAGTGGACTGCGAACCCGCCGCTACCACGCCCTCCTCGTGCCGTCGGGGCCGGGGTTCGGCCGCCGCGTCGCGCTCGCCTCGCTCGACGCGGTCCTCGTCGTCGGCGACCGGCACGTGCGCCTCGCCACGCACGAGTGGACCGGCGGCGCCGTCGAGCCGGCCGGGCACGTCCACCTCGCCTCGTTCGCCATCGAGGACGGCGTGCCCCAGTGGCGATGGGCGCTCGGCAGCATCGTGGTCGAACGGCGCCTCGCCATGACGCACGGCCAGAGCGCCACCGGCATCGTGCACCGCCTGGTCCAGGCTCCCGGTCCGGTGCGCCTCGAGCTCGAGGCCCTGTGCACGTGGCGTGACGCCAATGGCGAGCGCGCTGCCGGCGGTCCACCCGACGTCACCACGAACGCCGACGGGTTCACGTTCGAAGGCGCGTACCGCGTGCGCGGACCCGGCTTCGAGCCCGACGGGCAGTGGTACCGCGGCGTCTGGTACCGGGAGGAAGCGGGCCGCGGCCTGCCGGCGTCGGAGGACCTCTGGTTCACCGGGCGGTTCGTGGCGGACCTGGCGCCCGGCCAGGAGATGGCGGTCGAGGCATGGGCGGGCGGCCCGCCGCCCCCGCCGGCGTCGATCATCGTCGAAGCCGCCCGCCGGCGTACCCGGCAGATCGTCCTGCAGAGCAAACCAGCGGACGACGCCGACGCCACCCTCGCCCACGCGGCCGACCAGTTCGTCGTCGAAGGCGGCTCGGTCATCGCCGGGTACCCGTGGTTCGGCTCCTGGGCCCGCGACACGATGACGTCGTACGAAGGGCTCTTTCTCGCCACCGGCCGCGCCGACGAGGGGCGCGACGTGCTGCGCGCCCACGCCGCCCGGCTCGACGGCGGTCTTCTGCCAAATGCCGGCGAAGCAGCGACCACGGGTGACCCCGAGTACAACTCGGTGGACGCGCCGCTGTGGTTCCTGCACGCCGTCGAACGCCACGTACACGAGACCGGCGACACCGACCTGGCGGCCGAGCTCGTCGTCGAGCTCGAATCGATCGTCTCGAACTTCCTCGCCGGTACCCGCTACGGCATCGTCGTCGACCCGGCCGACGCCCTCGTGACCCAGGGAACCGACGGCGTCGCGCTCACGTGGATGGACGCCCGCATCGGCGGCACCCCCGTCACGCCGCGTTGGGGCAAGCCGGTCGAGATCGAGTCGTTGTGGATCAACGCTCTCGGTGCCCTCGGCGAGCTGCAACGGGTGACCGGCCGCGATGCCACGGCGGCGGACGCGCTGGCGACCCGGGCCCGCACGAGCTTCGTCGCCCGCTTCGCCATGACGAACGGGCTGTACGACGTGATCGACGGCCGCGGGGGCAACGACCTGTCGCGGCGCCCGAACCAGTTGTTGGCGGTGTCCCTACCCCACGGCCCGCTGGCCGAGGCGGGTGCGATGGCGTCGGCGGTCGTGCGGTCGGCGGCGCCGCTCGTGACCTCGCTCGGCCTGCGCACCCTGGCCGCCGACGCGCCCAGCTACCGCCCGCGCCACCGCGGCGGCCCCGTCGAGCGCGACCTCGCCTACCACCAGGGCACGGTGTGGCCGTGGCTGCTCGGGCCTTACGCCGATGCGGCCCGGCGGGCGGGCGAACCGGCCGACGCCGTGTTCGACGGGATCGTCGACCATCTCGCCGAGTGGGGGCTCGGTTCGGTGTCGGAGACCGCCGACGGCGCCGCGCCGCATCGCGCCACGGGGTGCCCGTTCCAGGCGTGGTCCGTAGCCGAGATCCTGCGCGCCCGTCGCGTCTGAGCGCGCCCGCGATCGACCACTGTCGGCGCGACTTGAGTGCGGCTGAGCGAGCTTGAGGAAATCGTGATCCACCAGGGGTGACGTGACGGATGACCGTGCGAGTGGCCCATACCGGGCCCACGAGGAGGTACGCGGATGTCCGCTCTGTCCCGTCGATCATTTCTGCAGTCCACGGCGGTGGTCGCCGGCGCGGCAGCCGTCGTCGGACCGGCGGCCCGAGCCGTCGCCACCGGTAGCCCGGCGTCGGCGTCGTCGGCATCGTCGAAGACCGCAGTCGCCGCTGCCGCGGCAGCGGCCGCGCCCGGCGCCGGCCCGTTCATCGCCTACGTCGACGGCACGTCCGTCACGGTCCTGTCCGGCGACCGTGAAGTCACCCGCACCGACGCCGAGCTCGCCCGCCGCATCGCCCGCGCCG
>JAYUAM010000894.1:0-1111 GCA_043741295.1 Acidimicrobiia bacterium | reverse complement strand
GAACGCTCCGGACACCACGCATGACAGCATGCGCCACGGCGCCCCTCGGCCGTCAAGCGCGGCAGGACCGAGCCGACCCGCGAGAACGGCCGGCTCGGTCCTACCGGTCGATGCGAGTGACGCCTCGCGAATCAGGCGGTGGTCGTCGCCGTCGTGACGCTGGGCCGACTCGCCGGCCTCGTGGGCGGCGTCGTTGTTGCTCGCGTCGGCCGGCGTCGCCGCAGCGGCCAGGGTTGCGGCAGCGGCCAGGGCCGACGAGCTCGCCGGCGCACGGCTCACCGCCGGCGCACAGGCGATGCTCACCCGTTCGCTCAGGCTCGAGTGGTCGTCGTCGCCTTGATCGTGGTCGTCGGCTTCGCCGGCACCTTCGTCGTCGACGTCGACGGTGCAGCCTTCAGCTTCTTCCACGTGAGCGGCCCGACGACACCGTCCTGCTTGAGGCCGTTCTTCGCCTGGAACGACTTGACGGCCTGCTCGGTCTTGTCGCCGAAGTCTCCGTCCACGGTCACCTTGAAACCTTGTGCGTTCAGGGCCGTCTGGATCGCCCCGACCCCGGCACCGGAATCGCCGTTGTGCACGTTGTCGTCCGGGTTCGTGACCACGCGGCCGGCGACCGTGGTCACGCTCGACGTGCGAGCGCGAGGCGTCGTCACGGTCGGGGCGGCGCCCTGGTCGACCGGTTCGGCGACGGGCACCGCCGACGATGCGGGCCCGGCGATCGTGCTCGCCACGACGGGCGCCGGCGTCACCGCGGGTGCGACGGCTCCGATCGTGCGCGCCGTCGTGCCCGGGCGCGAGACGCTCGACGTCGTAGCGGCCGTCTTCGAGGCCGAGGACAAGGAGCACGCGCTCAAGCCGACGGCGAACACGCCGCACGCGGCCAGGGGTGCCCAACGAGCCGTCGACATGGAGTCATCGTAGACCGGGCGCCGCCCCGCGCACGCGGATGGCCGCCTCTCCGCGAGGCGAGCGAGTCGTCGCCCGTACTCCGGGTCAGCGCCGTGCGCTCAATCGCCGGCGACGAGCGCGGGGTTCTGGCGCTGGTTGTTCGTCATGTACACGACGACGCCGAGGATCGCCGCCAGGAAGATGAGACTCGTCACCGTCGTGC
>JAYUAM010000893.1:0-1111 GCA_043741295.1 Acidimicrobiia bacterium | reverse complement strand
AGTCGAGCTCGATGCTCGTCGGCCGGCCGAGCACGGCAACGACGAGCCCGCCGACGCCGGTGCGCGACACCTGGTCCGTGAGCACGCGCAGGGACCCGCTGCTGCGCACCTCGACCGTGGCGAGGTATTCGAGCACGGCGTCGACGTGGGCGAGTCCGGTGCCGAGGCCGGTGTCGGTGCCGTCGGTGGACACCAGGCGCAGCAGGTGCCGCTGGCCGAAGGCGGCCGTTGCCACGCTCGCCGCCGCTGACGCGGCGCGTTCGAAGCTGTCGTCGCGGTGGCTGTCGCGCCGCGAGTCGACGACGACGATGGTTCGGTCCTGGCGCGGGTTCTCCACCTGCTTCACGAACAGTTCGCCTGTACGCGCGCTCGACTTCCAGTGGACGTGGCGCAGGTCGTCGCCGACGACATAGGGCCTCAGGCCGTAGAACTCCTCGCCGCGGCGGGCGAGCTCGTTGACGCGCGCCGTACCGCCGTGCGGGTCGCGGTCGCCGCCGGGGAGCGGGAGCGAGATGCGGTCGACGTGGGGGAGCACGGTCAGCTCGAGCACGGGTGCCGCGACAACCTGCCGACGGGCGAGCCCGAACGGATCTTCGATCGCCATGCGCAACGGGCCGACAGCGATCACGCCACGCTGCGCCGTCGGAAGCCGGTACGCGGCCCGGGCCGACGACTGTGGGCGCAGCGGACCGAGCGAGAGCGCGGCACCTCGGGTGCCGGCCACCGGATCGGTGAGCGTGAGGGTCGGCGTCGGTCGGGCGCCGCTGTTCGCCACGGCCAGCTCGACGCGGGTGACGTCGCCGGCGTGCACCCGGCTCGGGTTGATCGTGCGGCGGACCCGCATGCGCAGCTTCGTGGCCCCGACGAGCACGAGCGAGACGAGGGGCAGGGCGAGCAACGCCACGCCGACGACGAAGAGCTCGACGACCGAGAACGTGCGGGCGGCCATGAGCACGCCGAGGCCGGCGACGAGCATCCCCCAGCCGGCCCGGGTGAGCACGGCTCAGCGCCCGTTCGGAACCGGCACCATGGCCATGATCTCGTCGAGCACCTTGCCGGGCGTGATGCCCTGCAGCTGCGCGTCGGGCGCCATCAGCAGCCGGTGGGCGAG
>JAYUAM010000892.1:0-1111 GCA_043741295.1 Acidimicrobiia bacterium | reverse complement strand
GCAACGAGCGCCAATTTCACGGTGACAACCAGCGCGGTCGCGTCCCAGACGCCCGTCGTGATCTCCGGCTCGTCCGGCGGCGTCACACGAAGCGCGACGCTGACGGTCAACCCGCCCACCCCCACGGCCCCATCGCTCGTGAGCCCCGCCGCCGACGCCACCCCGGCGCAGCCGGTGGCCTTCGACTGGAGTGACGTCGCCAACGGGGCGGCCTACGAAATCCAGATCGACGACTCCTCGACCATCGCCGCGCCCTTCCGGGCGAATCAGATCGTCAGCGTGTCGCAGGCCTCGATCGGCGGCCTGCCCGCGCAGAGGCTGTGGTGGCGGGTGCGCGCGCGAAACTCGGCGGGGGTCTTCGGCCCGTTCTCGTCGACCCAGCGCTTCACCCCGCAGGCGGCCTCTACGACCCCGAGCCTCTCGGCGCTCGCCGTCTCTCCCACGAGCCTCTTGGGAGGCGCCTCTGCTACCGGCACCGTCACGCTCACAGCCGCAGCGCCCTCGGGCGGCGCGGTGGTGACGCTCACCAGCGGGAACGCGGTGGCCACGGTGCCGGCGAGCGTCACCGTGGCCGCAGATGCCACGAGTGCCACCTTCTCGGTGACGACATCAGCCGTCACGGCTCAGACCGCCGTCACCCTGACCAGCGCGTGGAGCAGCGTGAGCCGCACGGCGACGCTCACCGTGAACCCACCCGCGAGCCTCTCCTCGGTGAGCCTCTCACCCACGAGCGTCACCGGGGGCTCGTCCTCGACCGGAACCGTCACCCTGACCAGCGCGGCCCCAAGCGGTGGAGTCTCCGTCTCGCTGGCGAGCTCGAGCACGTCCGCAGCCGTCCCGGCCGGCGTCACCATCGCTGCCGGAGCGACCAGCGCGCCCTTCACCACCACCACAACGAGCGTGGGCGCGCAGACGACCGTCACGATCACCGCCGCCGCCGCAGGCGTCAGCCGCACCGCGAGCCTGACCGTCAACCCCGCCTCCACCGGAACACTCGCGGCCCCGACGCTCATCTCACCCGCCAACGACGCGCGATTCGACGCGGGCCAGACGATCACCTTCGACTGGTCAGACGTCACCGGCGCCGCCACCTACACCATCCAGATCGACG
>JAYUAM010000891.1:0-3039 GCA_043741295.1 Acidimicrobiia bacterium | reverse complement strand
GGCAACCGCTGGCGCCGAGGCGCGCCTCTGGCGATATCTCTGCGAGATCGACTGGGTGACGACCGTGGAGGCCGAAACGCGCCGGCTCCGCGAGCCGCTGCACCATTGGGTCGTCGACGGCCGGGCGCTCACGCTCACCGAACGCACGGAGATGGTGTGGGCCCGCCCGCTCGATGTGCCCGCCGCGCTCACCGGCCGGCAGTACGCCGCGACGGGAACCGTCGTGTTCGAGGTCGACGACCCGATCAAACTGGCCGGCGGTCGGTTCCTTTTGGAGACCGACGGCGTCGCCACGGCCTGCACCACGACCACTGCGGCACCGGACTTCTCGCTGCCGATGTTCGCTCTCGGGGCGGTGGTGTACGGCGGCACGTCGCTGCTCGACCTGCAGGCCGGCGGGCTCGTCACCGAGCACCAACCGGGCTCCGTCCTCCGCGCCGACCGCATGTTCCGCTGGCCGGTCGAACCCTGGTCGGCGACCTGGTTCTGACACGTGCCAGCGGCCGCAGCCGCTGGCCTACGCAACGTCAGGTGAGAAGCCAGGAGTCCGGCGATCTCCGCTTACGAGTCCGACACTCAGGCACGACGCGTCCGATCGGCCCGACCGGAGTTCTGTCGACACCTCTCGCTACCATCACTGCACCATGATCGAGCTCGTCACGACCTCAGGCCTGTTCGCCCTCGACGGCGGCGAGTGGGAGGTCACGAACAACATCTGGCTCGTCGGCAACGACAAGCAGGTGCTCGTGATCGACGCCGCCCACGATCACGAACCGATCGTGCAAGCGATCAACGGTCGACGGGTGTCGGCGATCGTGCTCACCCACGGCCACAACGACCACATCAACGCCGCCGGCGCGCTGTCCGACGTGGTCGACGCTCCGATCTACCTCCACCCGGCCGACGCCATGCTCTGGTCGGCGGTCTACCCCGATCGCACCGTCGACCGCAGGCTCGCCACCGGCGACGTCGTGCGCGCCGGCGGCGCCGAGCTCGGCGTAATGCACACGCCCGGCCACTCCCCCGGATGCTGTTGCCTGGTCAACGTCGCCGGCGGCGTGGTGTTCAGCGGCGACACCCTCTTCTGTGGCGGGCCGGGGGCCACCGGGCGGAGCTACAGCGACTTCCCGACGATCGTCGAATCGATCCGCACGATGCTGCTCACGCTGCCCCCCGAGACGATCGTGCACACCGGGCACGGCGCCTCGACGACGATCGGCGCCGAAGCCCCGAACCTCGAAGAGTGGATCGCCCGCGGCCACTGACGCGAGCGACTGCCAACGTCGGGCCGCCACGCGAGACACGGCGCAATCAGCGCACGAAGGCGACGAGCTCGTGCAGCGAACGCAATCGTTCGATGCCGGTCAGGTGCGCACGGTCGTCGTGCGGGTCGAACAGCAGTGGCACGAGACCGGCCTTCGTTGCGCCGCCGATGTCGTTGATCACCGAGTCGCCGACGTACGCCACCCGCTCCGCCGGAAGGCCGAGCGCGGCGAGCGCACCGTCGAAGATCCGCGGATCGGGCTTGGCCACACCGACGACGTGCGAGTCGATCACGCACGACACCGGCACCCCGGCGCCCGGACCCACCTGGCACACGCCGCGGTTGCGCAGGGTGTGCTCGATCTGGCCGTCGGCGTTCGACACGACCCCCATCGACACACCGGCCCGGTGCAGCCGGTCGAGAGCGGCAATGGACTCGGCGAGCGGGTGCGTCCAGATGAACGGACTGAACATCAGGCGGAACGCGTCGACGGCGTCGGCCAGCCGTTCGGGTGGCACCTGGACCGTGGTGGCGAAGGCGTGGCGGTACGGCGTCCAGTCGACGCCCTCGATCGTGCGTTGGTCGTCGACGCCGACCCCGCCCTCGAGCGCAGCGAGGCCGGCCCAGTGGGCGCGCACGTGGCGCTCCGGGTCCAACGTCGCGCCGAACGGCGAGAGGGCGATGACGGTCTGGTACGGGTCCGGAACGACGAGCACACCGCCAGCGTCGAACAGGACAGCGTCGAAGCGGCGCGTCAAGATCGACACACCGCGGTGCGGTCAGCCGCGTCGATGATCGTCACGAGGTGCTGGGCGTGCGTTGAAGCCCGGCGCGCTCGCCACGCGAGATGAACTTCAGGGCCATCTTGCGGCTCGCCTCGTCGATCATCTCGTCTCCGAACATCACAGCGCCCTTGCCCTCGCCCCCATGCCCGTCTCCGGCGGTGGCGCCGGCATAGGCATCCAGGATCGCGTGAGCGCGATCGAACTGCTCCTGCGTCGGCGAGAACACCTCGTTCAGGATCGTGACCTGATCGGGGTGCAGCGCCCACTTGCCGTCGTAGCCGAGGGTGCGGGTGCGCTTGCAGTAGTCACGGAACCCGTCAGGGTCGCGGATGTACAGGTACGGCCCGTCGATCACCTGCAGGCCGTTGGCCCGACCGGCCATCAGGATCTTGGAGAACACGTAGTGGAAGTGGTCGCCGGGGTAGTCGGCGATCTGCACGCCACCGGTGAGCACCGGCATCTCCATCGATGCGGCGAAGTCGGCCGGGCCGAAGATGATCGTCTGCAACCGGGGGGAAGCCGCGCAGATCGCCTCGACGTTGATCAAGCCGCGCGCGGTCTCGATCTGGGCCTCGATGCCGATGTGCCCCACCGGCAGGCCCGACGCGATCTCGACCTGGCGCAGTAGCAGATCGGTGGCCACCACCTGGTCGGCGGACTCGACCTTCGGGAGCATGATCTCGTCGAGCCGCTCGCCCGCGCCACCGACCACCTCGAGGATGTCGTACGCCGTCCACTTCGTCGACCAGTCGTTGACCCGTACGCACAGGACCTTGTCGCCCCAGTCGAGACCCGTGATCGCCTGCACGATCTTGCCGCGCGCCGCTTCCTTCTCCTTCGGCGCACACGCATCCTCTAGATCGAGGAACACCATGTCGGCCGGGATGCCGGGTCCCTTGCCCATCATCTTCTCGCTCGATCCGGGGATCGAGAGGCACGACCGGCGGGGAAGTTCACGGGAGCGGGACGACATGGCGCGACCGTAGGCCT
>JAYUAM010000890.1:0-1111 GCA_043741295.1 Acidimicrobiia bacterium | reverse complement strand
CGGTTGGGCAGGTTGCGCTCCATCAGGTTGAGCGCCGAGAGGTTGACCGCCAGCTCCAACGGCATCCCGTCCGCGCACCACGCCGCCGCCTGGGCGATGGCCCGGCTGAGCACGTAGTCGGTGATCTTCGAGATCAGGCCGACGTTCTCGCCGACGGCGATGAACTCGTCGGGGCGGATCCAGCCGAGCACCGGATGCTTCCAACGCAGCAGGGCCTCGACGCCGTGCAGGGCGCCCGTCGCCAACTCGATCTGCGGTTGGAAGTAGACGATGAGGTCCTCGTTCTCGATCGCCTCGCGCAGGTCGGCGGCGAGCTGCAGACGCCGGCCGGTCGACCGGTCGGGCTGCTGGGCGTACACCTGGATCGGCTCGACTCGGTGCTCCTTGGCCGTGAAAACCGCGGCGTCGGCCTTCTGCATCAGGCTCGTCTCGTCACGGGCGTGATCGGGGAAGCAGGCGATGCCGATCGACGAACCGACGCACAGGTGCAGCCCGTTGATCACCACGGGTTCGGCGATGGCGGCGCGCGCGGCGTTGGCGAAGGTGACGGCCTCGTCGGCGGTGGCGGGTTGCAGCAGGACGGCGAACTCGTCGCCGCCGACACGGCTGAGGGCGACGTTCGCCGCCGTGAGGCCGCGGAGGCGATCGGCGATCGCCCGCAGCAACCGGTCGCCGGCGGCGTGGCCGAGGGTCTCGTTCACGTCGCGGAAGCCGTTGAGGTCGATGAGGACGACCGCGCCCGGCACCGGGTCGCTCTGGCCCATGGAGCGGCCGAGCAGCTGCGTGAATTGGCGACGGTTCACGAGTCCGGTGAGCGTGTCGTACGACGCGAGCCGCTCGCGGGCGGCGGCCTGCGTGCGCAGTTCCTCGACCAGTCGGCTGTTCTCCAACGACACTGCCGCCTGGTTGGCGAGCGTCGAGAGCACGGTGACGTCCTCGGCGCCGAAGGCGGTGACGTTGCCCATCCGGCCCCGGGCCGACAGCGCGCCGACGACGACGCCGTTCACGATGACCGGCGCGATCACGGCATCGACGCGTCCGCGTGCGCGCTCGGTGCGCGTCGGCCGGCCCGACGTCACGACCCACGCGAGACCGAGGTCGTCGCGCCACG
>JAYUAM010000889.1:0-1112 GCA_043741295.1 Acidimicrobiia bacterium | reverse complement strand
CTCACGGCGTTCGCCCAGCGCGGGCTCATCGCCGAGTGGGGGCTCAGTTGGCTGCTACCGCGGCTCGTCGGGCCGGCGGTCGCGCTCGATCTCCTGTTTTCGTCGCGCCGGGTGATGGGGGAGGAGGCGAAGGCGCTCGGGCTCGCCAACTACCTTGTCGCCGCCGACGAGCTGCTCCCGTTCTGCCGCACGTACGTCGAGAACCTCGCCCGCTCATGCTCTCCGGCCTCGATGGCGATCATGAAGCGCCAGGTGTACGACGAGCTGCACCGCGGTCTCGGCGCCGCCGAGCTCGACTCGCAACGCCTGATGCTCGAGAGCTTCCACCGGCCCGACTTCAAGGAGGGGGTGGCATCGTTCGTCGAGAAGCGATCGCCCGTCTTCGAGCGTCTGGGCGGCTGATGGCTCGCGCGGCATCGACCGACCGGGTCGTCGTGTTCATGCAGGAGAACAAGACGCCCGACTTCTCGTTCCGTTCGATGGCGGCGTTCGGTGCGGAGATCGAGGAGTATCCGGCAGCGCGCGTGTTGCGCGCGGCGCCCGACTACGACCAGCCGCACGATCGCAGCGCGTGGGTGCACTACCGGATCGGCGACTACCCGGCCGTGCGCACGCAGCTCGACAACGACCGCGTGCAGCCGCTGCACGCGTGGCTGGCCAAGACGTTCACGTTCTGCGACCACCACTTCGGGCTCGGCACGAACTCGACGTCGGGCCACATGATGGCGATCGGCGGCCAGACCACGACACTGAAGAACCCGCCGTTCGGTCCGGGCGGACCGGTGTGGGACATGCCGTCGATCTTCGTGCATGCCGAGCGGGCCGGCATCAGCTGGGCCGCGGTTCCCGACACGGACGGCTACCCGGTGAAGTTCTACACGGAGCTGGCGACGCCGGCCCGGGCGGCGAACATCCACCCGACGTCGTCGGCGACGAACGACGCGTTCATCACCCTCGTGAACTCGGGCAAGCTGCCGCAGCTCACGTACGCCTGGGCGCCCCCTGGGGCCGACGAGCACCCGCCGTTCTCACGCTCCGACCCCGGCTACCTGACCCGCGCCCAGGATCTGCTCTGGCGCCGCATCGACGCCGTAGTACAGGCGGGGCTGTGG
>JAYUAM010000888.1:0-1113 GCA_043741295.1 Acidimicrobiia bacterium | reverse complement strand
CGATCTCGGTGATGCGGCCGGGCCGGGGTGACATCACCACCACGCGGTCGGCCAGGTACACGGCCTCGGGGATCGAGTGGGTGACGAACACCACCGTGGTTCTCGTGTCGGCGCAGATGCGCAGTAGCTCGGCCTGCATGTGCTCGCGTGTCATCTCGTCGAGCGCGCCGAACGGCTCGTCCATCAGCAACAGGCCAGGATGGGCGGCGAGCGCCCGCGCGATGGCGACGCGCTGCTGCATGCCGCCCGAGAGCTGCCACGGCATGTGGGTGGCGAAGTCGGTGAGCTTCACCAGGTCGAGCATCTCGGCGCGGCGCACCCGACGACGCTCTCTGTCCCAGCCCTTCAGCTCCAGCGGCAACTCGATGTTGCGGGCGACGCTGCGCCACTCGAACAGGCCGCTCTGTTGGAACGCCATGCCATAGTCCTGGTCGAGCCGGGCCTGGTGGGCACTCTTGCCGTTCACCGTGATGGTTCCCGACGTCGGCTGGAGCAGGTCGCCGATCAGGCGGAGCAGGGTCGACTTCCCACACCCCGACGGCCCGATGAGCGAGACGAACTCGCCCGGCGAGATCGTGAGGTCGATGTCGACCAGTGCGTCCAGCTGGTTGGGGGCGCCGGCATTGAACACCTTGTTCACCGCCCGGATCTCGACGGCGGCCGGCGCGGGTGCCGCCGGAGCGGGTGCCGTGCCGCTCACGTCGCCTCCTGCGGGCGGTTGCGCATCAGCTGGTGGCTCACCGCGGCGACCAGTCCGGCCATGAGCAGACCGAGCACGGCGGCGCCGAAGACCGCGGTGTAGAGCTTGGGCGGATCGCTCGTGGCGTCCTGCCCGTACGACAGGATCAGGCGTCCGACACCAGAACGGACGCCGAGCGAGATCTCGGCCACGATCACGCCGACCACCGATGCCGCGCCGGCGAGGCGCAACGACGGGGCGATGTACGGCACGGCCGCCGGGAAGCGCAGCTTGACGAGCGTCTTCCACCACGGCGCGGCGAGCGAGTCCATCAGCTCGACGGCGGCCGGCTGAGTCGACTGAAGCCCGCGCAACGTGCCGAGCGCGACCGGGAAGAAGGCGAGGAAGATGCCGAGCAGCACCGCGGCGATCCA
>JAYUAM010000887.1:0-3050 GCA_043741295.1 Acidimicrobiia bacterium | reverse complement strand
CCGTCCTTGCCCATGAGCGACGGGCGGCGGTCGTCGATGCCCCACGACCACGTGTTGCGGAACCACAAGGTCGGCAGTACGTCGATCGTCGCCTCGTGATCGGACGCGTTGCGCACCGTGGCCCGGACCACGAGGTCGGTCGCATCGGCCTTGGCGTAGTCGACGACGATGTCCCAGTAGCCGGCGTCGAACACCCCGGTGTCGAGCAGCTCGTACTCCGGGTCAAGGCGACCGCGCCGACGGTTCTCGGCGACGAGATCGCCGTAGGGGAACTCGGCCTGCGGGTAGAGGTAGCGCCAGCGCATCCACGAATGGGTCGGCGTAGCGTCGAGGTACCACCAGTGCTCCTTGGCGTCCTCGCCGTGGTTGCCCTCGTTGCCGGTGAGCCCGAAGATGCGCTCCTTCAGGATCGGGTCGCGCCCGTTCCAGAAGGCGAAGGCGAAGCAGAGGAGCTGGCGGTCGTCGCTGATGCCGGCGAGCCCGTCCTCGTTCCACCGGTAGGCGCGCGAGCGGGCGTGGTCGTGCGCGAAGTGGTCCCACGCCTCGCCGTGCTCGCTGTAGTCCTCGCGCACCGTGCCCCATGCCCGCTCGCTGAGGTACGGCCCCCAACGCAGCCAGCTGGCACGGTCCTGCGCGAGCCGCGTCCGCTCGGCGTCGAGTGTGTTCGTGTCGATCCCCTTGTCACCCATGGCGCTGTCGTCTGCCGCACCCGCCGATCGTTACGCGCGGCGCCCAGACGCGGAACGGGAAGCCTCGCGGCCTCCCGTCCGAACTATTCAGTTGCGTTGCCGATGACGGCGATCAGACGGGGGTGGCCGCGCAGATCGTGTCGACCAACAAGCGAGTGACGGTGTACGGGTCCATGTTGGCGTTCGGGCGACGGTCTTCCATGTAGCCCTCGCCGTCGACGGCGACCTGCCACGGGATGCGCACCGACGAACCGCGGTCGGACACGCCGTAGCTGAACTTGTTGTACGGCGCCGTCTCGTGCTTGCCGGTGAGGCGGCTCGCGATGTCGTGGCCGTAGTTCGACACGTGCAGGTCGATCTTCTTGCCGAGCGCCTGGCACGCCTTCTCGATGACGGCGAAGCCGCCCTTGCGCCGCATCGCCGCAGTCGAGAAGTTCGTGTGCGCGCCGGCGCCGTTCCAGTCACCGCGCTCGGGCTTGGCGGCGAACGAGATCACGACGCCTTCGTCCTCGGCGATGCGATGCAGCAGCCAGCGGGCCACGCTCAGCTGGTCGGAAACGGCGAGTGGGTCGAGGGGGCCCACCTGGAATTCCCACTGGCCGGGCATGACCTCGGGGTTCGTACCGGAGATCTCGATGCCGGCATCGAGGCAAGCCTGCGTGTGGCGCTCCACGATCTCGCGACCCATGATCCGGCCGGCGCCGACGCCGCAGTAGTACGGACCCTGTGGCCCGGGGAAGCCGACGTCCGGGAAGCCGTAGGGGCGACCGTCGAGGCGGAGCATCGTGTACTCCTGCTCGATGCCGAACCACGGCTCGTGCTTGGCGTACTTCTTGGCGACCTTCTCGCAGGCGGCGCGCGTGTTGGTCGGGTGCGGCTTCATGTCGACCAGGAGCACATCGCACATCACGAGGATGTTCGCACCACCACGGATCGGGTCCGGGCACGACCACACCGGGCGCAGCACGCAGTCGCTCTTGTCACCGGTGGCCTGGTCGGTCGAAGAACCATCGAAGCCCCAGATAGGGGGCTCCTTGCCGTCGGCGACGATCTTGGTCTTCGAGCGCAGGAGCGGCGTCGGCGCGACGCCGTCGAGCCAGATGTACTCAGCTTGGTAAGCCACGGGAACCTCTTGGGGTCAGGGTCGTTCGATGGATCAGGGTGACGGCACGAGAGCCTGCCCGAACGCCGTTTCGATCCCGTTGCCCGAATGTGAACGGTGTGTGAACCAGCGAGGCCAGAACGGCCGCGGGTGCCGCCGCTATCTCGCCCTCGTGAGCCGGCTGCTACCGTACGTTGCGGTGGGCGGGGCCCGGAAACGGGGATGATCGGTCGGGCGACACGCGTCGCTCCGCAGGAGGTCAAGATGTCGTCGTTGCGTCGTCGCGTGGTCGTGGTCGTTACCGCGCTGCTCGTCTCGGTGCCCACCGCGCTCGTCGTCGCCGGCGCGCCCGCCGCGGCCGTGGCCGTGCCCGCCGGGTTCACCGACGTCACCGCCTCTGGTGGGCTCGGCTTCCCGACCGGCGTGGCGCGCGTGCCCGATGGGCGCACGCTCGTCACCGACAAGAGCGGAATCCTGTGGATGGTGAACGCCGATGCCAGCAAGACGAAGCTGACGACGTTCCCGAACCTGTGCACCGACAGCGAGATGGGCCTGCTCTCGGCCACGCCCGACCCGGCGTTCGCCACCAACGGTTGGGTCTACGTGTACCGCACGCTCAACCCGGGAACGGGATGCGTCAACCGCGTGAGCCGGTTCACCGTGAGCGGTGCGTCGCTCGACCTCGGCAGCGAGTTGCCGTTGATGACCATCCCGCGCATCGCGGGTGTCGGCAACCACAACGGCGGCGACATAGAGATCGGCAAGGACGGGCTGCTCTACATCTCCTCCGGTGACGGCGGCGCCGGGCAGTCGTTCCACGGCCAACTTCTCAACACCTCGCTCGGCAAGATCCTGCGCATCGGGCGTGACGGCTCGATTCCGCCGAGCAATCCGTTCGTGGGGGCTGGCTCGGCGCGGTGCAACGCCACCGGCACGACGACCTCGACCTACTGCCAGGAGATCGTCGCCTACGGACTGCGCAACCCGTACCGCATAGCCACCGACCAGAACGCCGCCGGCACGAAGCTGATGATCAACGATGTCGGCGAAGGCACCTGGGAGGAGATCGACCAGCTGACGATCGGCGCGAACTACGGGTGGGACCAGCGCGAGGGGTTCTGCAACGTGAGCCAGGTCAACGGCTGCACGGGCGCGCCGTCGGGCTCGGGGTTCACCGACCCGCTGTCGGCGTACGAGCACACGGCGACCGGCTGCGAAGCGATCACCGGCGGCGCGTTCGTCACGAACGGCACGTGGGG
>JAYUAM010000886.1:0-1117 GCA_043741295.1 Acidimicrobiia bacterium | reverse complement strand
CGAGGTCGAGCAGGATGTCGAGATCGTCCCGCGCGCCCGCCGGCGGGTCGACCGCCTTGCGCACGCGTTGTACGCGCCGCTCCGAGTTCGTGACCGTGCCCTCGCTCTCGCACCACGCCGCGCCGGCCGGCAGCACCACGTGGGCGAGCTGGGCGGTCTTGGTGAGGAACAGGTCCTGCACCACGAGATGGTCGAGGCCGCGCAGCAGGTGCACCGCGTGTTCGACGTCGGCTTCGGACTGCGCCGGGTTCTCGCCGAGGCAGTACACGCTGCGCAGCTCGCCGCGCTCCATCGCCTCGAACATCTGCGTCAGGTGCTTGCCGTAGCGCGGCGGCACGGTGGTGTTCCACGCCGCGTCGAACTTGGCGCGCGCCTCCTCGTCGAGGATGTCCTGGAAGCCGGGCAGGCGGTTGGGGATGGCCCCCATGTCGCCGCCGCCCTGCACGTTGTTCTGCCCGCGCAACGGGTTCAGCCCGCTGCCGGCCCGGCCCACATGGCCGCCGAGGAGCGCGAGGTTGATGAGCGAGAGCACGTTGTCGACGCCGGTGTGGTGCTCGGTGATGCCGAGCGTCCAGCACATCTGGGCGCGGTCGGCGCGGGCGTAGGCGTGAGCGAGGGTGCGGATGTCGTCGGCCGGCACGCCCGTCTCGGCCTCGGCGGCTTCGAGCGTCCATGGCTCGACGTGGGCGGCGAACTCGGCGAAGCCGGTGGTGGCCCGCTCGACGAACGACTGGTTCACGAGGCCGGCATGGATGATCTCGCGCGCTACGGCCTGGGCGAGCGCGATGTCGGTACCGACGTTGACCGGCAACCAGCGCTCGGCCCACGCTGCGGTTGCCGTGCGCCGCGGATCGACGACGAAGACGCGGGCGCCACGACCGATGGCCGTGAGCACGTGATGGAAGAAGATCGGATGGGTCTCACGCGCGTTCGAACCCCACAGGACGACCACGTCCGCGGTCTCGACGTCCTCGTAGGACGACGTGCCACCACCGGCTCCGAACACTGTCGCCAGACCGACGACGCTAGGAGCGTGTCAAGTTCGGTTGCAGGAATCGATGTTGTTCGTGCCGATCGCGACGCGCACGAACTTCTCGGCGAGGAAGTTCACCTCGTT
>JAYUAM010000885.1:0-15968 GCA_043741295.1 Acidimicrobiia bacterium | reverse complement strand
AGTTCGAGCTGTTCGAGGGCCGGCGCTTCAAGACCTACCGCGGCATGGGCAGCCTCGGCGCGATGCAGGGCCTGGGCGCCGATCGCTACGGCACCCGCCAGGGGCCGGGCACCGGCACCCGCAAGCTCGTGCCCGAAGGTGTGGAGGGTCGGGTGCCGTACGCCGGCACGCTGCACGACGTCGTCGAGCAGTTGGTCGGCGGCCTGCGGTCGGGCATGGGCTACGCCGGTGCCGCGTCGCTGCAGGACCTGCGTGCGAGCTCCCGCCTCATGCGTGTGACGACGGCCGGCAGGGACGAGAGTCACCCGCACGACGTGCACATCACCAAGGAAGCGCCCAACTACCAGCGCAACGCCTGAGCGGGTGCGCGTAGCCGGCGAGCGCGTACCATCCGGTCCGGTCGCGGCGTTGCCGGCGGGCGGCCCATCGACATCCGACCGGCGAGGCGATCTCGGGGGACGAGCCATGACCATGCCGACGTTCGGCATCTTCGACCACATCGAGGGCCTTCCGGGCGTCTCGACGGCGCAGGTCCTGAAGGACCGGCTCGACCTGGTGCGCATGGCCGACCAGGCCGGGTTCACCGGCTACCACCTGGCTGAGCATCACGGCACCGATCTCTGCCTCGCCCCGAACCAGGACATGTTCGTCGCCGCGGCGTCGCAGATCACAAGTCAGATCCGGATGGGCCCGATGGTGAAGCTGCTCCCGCTGCACCATCCGGTGCAGCTCATCGAGGATCTGTGCGTCGTCGACAACCTGACGAACGGGCGCGTCGACTTCGGTGTCGGCCGAGGCGTCGCACCGGTCGAGCACTACTGGTTCGGCAGCGACTGGCCCTCGTCGATGGACCGCTTCGAGGACGTCCTCGGCATCGTCTGCCGGGCGCTGCGCACCGGCGAGATCAGCGCCGAAGGCTCGCGGTTCTACGACTTCCGGACCATGCCGATGTCGACGAAGCCGGTGCAGGCGCACATCCCGTTCTGGTACCCCGGCAGCCCGACGACGGCCGGCCGTTTCGGCCTTAACCTGATGTGGCCCGGCCCGATCCCGCAGGAGGTCTACGACGTCTACGCCGAGGCCTGGCACCGTCATGCGGGCGACGACGTGCGGATGGAGGCCCCCGGTGCCGGACCGAAGGTGGGGTGCACGATGCTCGTCGCCATCGACGCCGACGAGGACAAGGCGCTCGAGATCGCCACGCGGGGGATGAACGGGTTGGTGCGGCGCACGCACGCAGTGCACACCTGGGACGTCGAGATCCTCGGCGAGGACGCCGCCGACGCCGCACTCGGGCCGCTGCGCAAGATCCTGTCCCACATCGAGCCGGCGATCCGGGCCGGCGCCGGCACGCCGTCGCAGCTGCGCGACCGGCTCGGCGGGATCCTCGCCGGCGGCCTCACCGACTACATCGTGCTGCAGATCCCGACGGGCGACATGAGCTTCGACGAGGCGAAGCGCACGATGGACCTGTTCTGCTCCGACGTGAAGCCCGACCTCGAGAAGGTCGCCGCCTGACGGTCGGGCCGAATCACCGCCCGCGGCGGAGGGCGGCTCGCTAGCGTCGCCGCTCTTGTCGACGTCGCACTGGGGACTCGTGGTCGGGCTGGCGCGCCCGCACCGGCGTGCGTTCGCCGGCTACGGCGTGCTCCTCGCGCTGGCCACTGGCCTGCCGGTCGTCGGCACGATCCTGGTGGCCCGCTTCGTCGACCTCGTGGTGGCGGGGGCTGGGATCGGTCGCGTCGCCCCGCTCGGTCTCGGCTATGCGGGCATCGGGCTGCTCTCGTCCGTCGTCGCCGTGTTCGTCACGTGGCGGGCGACGTCGCTGGCATGGCGCATCACCAACGGTCTCCGTCAGGAGCTGGCGAGCCACGTGCTCCACGCCGACCTCTCGTTCCACCGCGACCGCACCCCGGGCGAGCTGCTGACCCGTTGCGACGCCGACGTGACGTCGCTGACCACCTTCCTCGCGAGCGTCGTCGCCCGCCTCGTCGGCATCGCGCTGCTCGCCGTCGTCAGCGTGGTGGTGCTCGTCGTCGCCGACCGGCGGCTCGCTCCCGTTCCGCTCGTCGGCTACGTCGTGCTCGGCTGGACGATGTGGAAGGTCAAAGACGTCTCGGCCACCGCGGTCGTGGCAGAGCGCACGATCGACGCCGAGATGAACTCGGTCGCCGAGCAGTACCTCGCTGGGGCGGACGACGTCGCCACCCTGGGGGCCGGCGCGCATGGTGTGGGCCGATTGGCCGCCTCGCCGGCCGTCTCGTGGACGCCATCGCCGAACGGGTGTGCTTCGAGATGCGCCTGCAGGGCGCGATCAAGTCGGTGGCCGCGTTGGTCGGCGTCGCCGTGCTCGGCGTCGCCGTGCTCGCCGTCGGCGCGCTCGGCGTGGCCCGCGGGTGGACGACCGTGGGCGGGGTGACGCTCGCCTTCCAACTCGCCCGGATCGTGCGGAACCCGGTGGAGCAGCTCACCTGGCGGCTGCAGGAATCTCAGGGCGTCTCCGGCACCGCCCGACGGATCGTCGACCTTCTGGAGGAGCGGCGCCGAGTCGTCTCGGGCACGGCGACCCTGCCCACCGGACCGCTCGACCTGCGCTTCGAGCGGACAGGTCTGGTGTACGACGACGCCGAGGACGGGGAGGCCGCGCTCACCGGCCTCGACCTGCAGGTGACGCGCGGCCGCGTGGTCGGTCTCGTCGGGCGGACCGGTTCGGGGAAGACCTCCGTCGCCCGTCTCGTGCTCCGCCTGGTGAGCCCGACGTCAGGGCGGCTGCTCGTCGGCGGTGTCGACGTGACGACGCTCGACGACGCTGCGTTCCGCCGCCGCGTCGGGGCCATCCCGCAGGACGTGCAGCTGTTCCCTGGCACCGTGCGGGACAACGTGACGATGTTCGCCGACGTCGGCGACCTTGCGGTCACCGCCGCGCTGCGCGATGCCGGGCTCGGCGCTTGGCTCGACGAGCTGCCATCGGGGCTCGATACGCGGCTCGCCGCCGACAGCCGCACCGGCGAGGGCACGGCGCACGAGCGCTCCGGGCTGTCGGCCGGCGAAGCCCAGCTGCTCGCCATCGCACGGGCTCTGCTGCACCGTCCCGATCTGGTCGTGCTCGACGAGGCGACCTCGCGGGTCGACCCCGCCACGCAGGCAGCGATCTCCGGGGCGCTCGGCCGGCTCGTGCACGGGCGTGTCGGGGTGGTCATCGCCCACCGGCTCGAGACGCTCGACGTCTGCGACGACATCGCGGTGCTCGACGACGGCGAGCTCGTGGAGTTCGGGCCGAGGATCGCGCTGGCCGCGGATCCGGCCTCGCGGTACGCGCGCCTGCGGGCGGTCGGCGCCGACGCCGAGGAGCTCCAGTGACCGCCACCGCCGCTCCGGCAACGGCGCGCGAGCGGTCGGGCCGGTTCGCCGGCGAGCGCCGGATGGTGGTCGCCGCGAACTACCGGCGCGTGCCGTACTGGCTCGGCACCGCAGCGTACGACGTGTCGGCTGCTCGCATGGGCACGCTCGTCGCACAGCCATCCCCGACGGGCGATCCACTCGTCGAGCATCGCACCCTGCCCGTGCTCGGCGGCGCCGACGTGTCACCGCCGGTGAGACCCGCCCGGGTGCCGCTGTGGTCGCTCGAGGTGCGCGGGCTGGCCGTTGCCTCGCGAGGGCTCGCGCCGATCGACCTCGTCGTCGAACGCGGTGAGCTGGTCGTGGTCAGTGGTCCGGTTGCCAGCGGTAAGTCGTCGCTGCTGCGCGCCGTGGTCGGCGTGCTCGCCGCGGACGCCGGCGAGGTGCGCTGGAACGGTGAACCGGTCGCCGACCGCGCCGCGTTCTTCGTCCCACCGAACGCGGCGTACGTGGCACAGGTGCCGCGGCTGTTCGCCGAGTCGCTCGCCGACAACCTCCGGCTCGGCCATGACCTGTCCGATGCGGACCTCGTCGCCGGCATCGCGCTGGCGGCCTTCGACGCGGACACGGCCGCTCTGCCCGAGGGCACGGCCACGATGATCGGTGCGCGTGGGGTGCGGCTGAGCGGGGGACAGGCGCAACGGGCGGCGGGTGCCCGGGCTATGGCCCACCGGCCCGAGCTGATCGTGCTCGACGATCTCACGAGCGCCCTCGACGTCGACACCGAGCGCGACCTGTGGACGAGGCTCGCCGCCGCCGGCTTCTCCGTCCTCGCCGCGTCGAACCGCCCGGTAGCGCTGGCGCGGGCCGACCGGGTGATCGACCTCGGTGCGCAACGATGAGTCGACGAACTGTCCCGGATTGGCGACCTATGTGTCCCCAATCCGGGACAGTTCGTCCACTGCCGGAGAGCTTGTCGTCGTCGGGACCGGTCGGCAGTGCGTGGACCTATCACGAACGCATGTTCGTCTATCCACTAGGATCCGGCGATGATCGCTCTCGCCTCGACTACGCGTTCAGCGCCTTCGTCTGGTGGCCGGGCGCGCCGGTAGCCTCGACTCCGCCATGCCCTCCGCTTCCCCCTCGAAGGCGCCCGCCCGCAAGGCCGCGGGCGCCAGCCCAAACGGCGCCGCCAATGGCGGGAGCCCCAAGACGCAGGCGGCCACGCGCCCCCTGCCGGCCGCGCCGGCCCCCTCGACGCCGACCCACCATGCGTCCGACGATCAGCTCATCGTGCGTGGCGCCCGCGAGCACAACCTGAAGAACATCTCGGTCGACCTGCCGCGCGACCGGCTCATCGTGTTCACCGGCCTGTCCGGTTCGGGAAAGTCGTCGCTCGCCTTCGACACGATCTACGCCGAGGGGCAGCGGCGCTACGTCGAGTCGCTCTCGTCGTACGCCCGCCAGTTCCTCGGGCAGATGGACAAGCCCGACGTCGACTTCATCGAGGGGCTCTCGCCGGCCATCTCGATCGACCAGAAGTCGGCGTCGCGCAACCCGCGCTCCACCGTCGGCACGATCACCGAGGTGTACGACTACCTGCGCCTGCTGTTCGCCCGCATCGGCGTGCCGTACTGCCCGAACGACGGCACGCGCATCGAGCGCCAGACCCCGCAGCAGATCGTCGACCGCGTGCTGAAGCTGCCCGAGGGCACGCGGTTCCAGGTGTTCGCCCCCGTGGTGCGGGGCCGCAAAGGCGACTACGACACGCTCCTCGGCGATCTCGCCGGCCAGGGCTACGTGCGCGCCCGCGTCGACGGTGAGATCGTCGACATCGCCGAGTTCCTGAAGCGGCCCGAGCGCCTCGCCCGTTACGAGCAGCACAACATCCAGGTCGTGGTCGACCGCCTGGTGCGGCGGGACGGCATCGAGCGCCGCCTCACCGACTCGCTGGAGACGGCGCTGAAGCTCGCCGAGGGCGTGGCCGAGGTCGAGCTCGTGCCCGCGGGAGCCGGACCGGACGCGACGGCTACGGGGGGTGGCGGGGGGGCACCGCCCCCCGGCGGCAACACGGTCGAACCCGAGCTGCTCGTGTTCAGCCAGCACCTGGCCTGCCCCACGTGTGGCACGAGCTACGACGAGCTGGCCCCCCGGAACTTCTCGTTCAACTCGCCGTACGGCGCCTGCGAAACGTGCGACGGGCTCGGCACCCGCTTCCAGGTCGACCCCGAGCTGGTCGTGCCCGACCCCGACCTGCCGCTCGGCGAGGGGGCGATCGCTCCGTGGCGCAGTGCCACCTCCCAGTACTTCGTGCGCATGCTCGAAGCGGTCGCCGAGGAGCACGACTTCTCGATGACCGTGCCGTACCGCAAGCTCACCAAGGCGCAGCAGAACATCGTGATGAACGGTGTGAAGGGCCAGGTAACGGTCAAGTACAAGAACCGCTACGGGCGCACCCGTCAGTACGCCACCGCGTACGAGGGCGTGCTGCCGTGGCTCGCCCGTCGCCACACCGATACCGAGTCCGAGTTCACCCGTGACGTGTACGAGAGCTTCATGCGTGAGGTGCCGTGCAACGCCTGCGGGGGAGCACGCCTGAAGCCGGCCACGCTCGCCGTGAAGGTCGGCGGTCACTCCATCGCCGAGGTGTGCGATCTCGCCATCGGCGAGTCGGCCAAGCTCCTCGCCGGACTCGAACTCACCGAGCGCGAACGGCTGATAGCCGAGCGGGTGTGCAAGGAGATCAACGCGCGGCTCTCGTTCCTGCTCGACGTCGGGCTCGACTACCTCAGCCTCGCCCGGTCGGCCGGCACGTTGGCCGGCGGCGAGGCCCAGCGCATCCGGCTCGCCTCGCAGATCGGTTCCGGCCTGGTCGGCGTGCTCTACGTGCTCGACGAGCCCTCGATCGGCCTGCACCAGCGCGACAACAAGCGCCTGATCGACACGATGATCCGCCTGCGCGACCTGGGCAACACCGTGCTCGTCGTCGAGCACGACGAGGACACGATCAAGGTCGCCGATTGGATCGTCGACATCGGGCCGGGCGCCGGCGAGCACGGTGGCGAGGTCGTGTACTCCGGGCCCGTCGCCGGCATCTTCGACTGCGACGAATCGCTCACCGGTCAGTACGTGGCCCGCAAGCGGGTCATCCCCGTGCCCGCCAAGCGGCGCCCGCCGTCGGGCGACTGGCTCACCGTGCACGGCGCCCGCGAGCACAACCTGCGCAACCTCGACGTGCGCTTCCCCCTCGGCTGCTTCGTGGCCGTGACGGGCGTGTCGGGCTCGGGCAAGAGCACGCTCGTCGGCGACATCCTGCTGCCATCGTTGATGCAGAAGATCTACAAGTCGAAGTCGGCGCCCGGCCGTCACAAGTCGGTCGAGGGAATCGAGCTGCTCGACAAGGTCATCGACATCGACCAGTCGCCCATCGGCCGCACGCCCCGCTCGAACCCGGCCACCTACACGGGCGTGTTCGACAACATCCGCAAGCTCTTCGCGTCCACTGCCGAGGCGAAGGTTCGCGGCTACCTGCCCGGCCGCTTCAGCTTCAACGTGTCCGGTGGCCGCTGCGAGGCGTGCTCGGGCGACGGCACGATCAAGATCGAGATGCACTTCCTGCCGGACGTGTACGTGCCGTGCGAGGTGTGCAAGGGCGCCCGCTACAACCGGGACACGCTCGACATCGAGTTCAAGAGCAAGAACATCTCCGAGGTCCTCGACATGCCGTGCGAGGAGGCCGTGGGCTTCTTCGCCAACCAGCCGGCGATCTCGCGCCACATGCAGACGTTGGTCGACGTCGGACTCGGCTACGTGCGCCTCGGCCAGCCGGCCACAACGCTGTCGGGTGGCGAGGCCCAGCGGGTGAAGCTGTCGAGCGAGCTGGCCAAGCGCTCCACCGGCCACACCATCTACCTGCTCGACGAGCCGACGACCGGTCTCCACTTCGAGGACGTCCGGCGGTTGCTCACCGTGCTCTCGCGGCTCGTCGACCAGGGCAACACGGTGCTCGTCATCGAGCACAACCTCGACGTGATCAAGACCGCCGATTGGATCATCGACCTCGGACCCGAGGGCGGGTCCGGCGGCGGCATGGTGGTGGCCGAGGGACCTCCTGAGGAGGTCGTCCACGTGGCCGCCAGCCACACGGGCCGCTACCTCAAGCCGCTGCTCGACGCCGCCCGCGTTGCGGCCGGCGCACCGAACGTCAACGGTTCCAAGCCGAAGGCGGCGGTCAAGCCCCGAGCTCGGCGCGGCTGACGTCGCGCCATTCCCCGGGCCCGAGGTCGCCGAGTCGGCAACCACCGACGCCGGTGCGGTGCAGCGCCTCCACGTGGTTGCCGCAGGCGGCGAACATGCGTCGCACCTGGTGGTAGCGGCCCTCGGTGAGGGTCACCTTCACGGTGCGCTCGTCGAGCTCGACGGTGGCCGCCGGCGTGCAGGGCTTGTCCTCGCCCCGCAGCACGAGCTCGCCGCTGGCGAAGGCGGCGGTGAGCTCGCTCGTCACGGGGCGGGCGAGGTGGGCGACGTAGGTCTTCGTCACGTGGTGGCGCGGGGAGGTGAGCCGGTGGAGGAGCGCATGGTCATCGACGATCAGCAGCAGACCCGACGTGTCCCGGTCGAGCCGCCCCACCGCCTCGGGCCGGGGCGAACGATCGGCCCACGTCGCCGGTAGCAGGGCGAACACCGTCGGGCCCTCGCCGTCGTCGTGCGTCACCACGTGGCCGACGGGCTTGTGCAACGCCACCAGCACGCCGCCGGGATGGTCGATCGGAGCGTTGTCGACGTTCACCTGCTCCGGCGTCGCGTGCGCCGACGGATCGCGAACGACCCGCCCGTCCACGGTCACCCGGCCGTCACGCACGACGCGGCCGGCAAGGGCGCGGCTGGCCACCCCGTGGTTGGCGAGGATCCGGTCGATGCGCACCCGATCATGGTGACAGAGCGGGCCGTTCGTCGGGTCGTCGGGACGGTCGGGCCAGTCGGAGCACGAAAGTCGTCGTATCTACCGTGGGTAGGGATGCTCCTGTATTGCAACCGCGCTGCGTGATGGAGTTTGTCGCGTCGCCCCGCCAGAGAAGGGATTGCCCGTGTGCGAGCGTTGCGTGCTGCGGCCTCTTGCGCGGCCGCCAAGCCCGGACTTCCGGCTACCCCCGCCCGGCACGGTGACGGTCGTGCGGGCACGCCACGCCGGCCTCGTCGACGTGGGCGCGCTGGCCGGCGGACTCGACGCCGCGGGTCTGTTGCGTCGTACAACCTGGGTCCGGCTCCACCGCCTCGACCGGACCGTGACCTACGTGGTCCGCGCCGTCGATGCTGCGAACGCCGGCGGCGGTCGATGCGCCGCCGGGGTGTCAGTCAAGCCGTTCGCCTGCCCGTCCGAGGCGGCGGCAGCGATCGCCGGCGGCGTGGCGGACGACGGGGTGCTGGTCATCGAGGACCCGTTCGGGCCATTGGGCCCAGTGCCCCTTCTCGAGCTGTTCCGTTCGGTGGTGGCGCTCGGCCGGGAGCGGGGCCATCGGGCCATCCTCGTCGGACACGGGAACGTGCCCTGGGCGGTGCGACCCTATGTCGACGCCATCGTCGCCGGTCCGTCGGTCCCGCGACCACCGCTCCCTCGCCCGCTCGCCCGCCGGTTCAGCGAGCTCGACGAACCGGCTCGTCGAGGGCTGGCGCTGGCGTGCGAGACCGGATACTGGCGGCCGGATGACGCCGCAGCCGTGCTGGCCGGCCCGGCGATCGATGCACTGGTGCCGCTCGAAGCCGGGTGGGTCACGCTGCGTGCCGGCTGGTCCGACACGGTCGGCCGTGCGCTTGGGCGCCTCGAGCGGCGTGCCCTGTCGTACGTGTACGGGTCGTCTGCGCTCTGGCCGGCCGCGCCGGGTCCGCAGGCGTTGGCGCCAGCGGCTCCGTGCTCCCCGGCGTTGGATCCCGCGGCGCCGGTGCCCGTCGTGGCGGTCCAGGTTGCCACGCTCGCACTACCGTCCGTCCAGCGGTATGCCGACCGCGAGCCGGCGGTCCACAGCGACCTGCCGGCCGCCGGCCGGCTCACGGTGCGGATGCTCGGACGGTTCGAGGTGTCGTGCGCCGACACAGTGATCGAGTGGCAGGGACAGCGAGGGCCGGCGGTCCTGCGCTACCTGCTGACACAACCGGGCCGCAGCGTGCCTCGCGACGTCCTGCTCGAGCAGTTCTGGCCGGATGTCGACCCGCTCCACGCCCGCAACCGGCTGCAGGTCGCGTTGAGCTGCCTGCGGCGCAACCTTCGCCCAGTCACGGCGCTTGCGGTCGTCGAGCACCGGTCCGGCCTCTACACGATCAGCCCGAAGCTCGACCTCGACGTCGACGTGGAGGAGTTCGACCGCTGTCGGCGGGCCGCCCGCAGGGCTGAGGACGCCGGCGAGCATGGCGCGGTCATCGCCGGGTACCAGCGGGCGGCAGACATCTACCGAGGTCCGTTCCTGGCCGACACCCCGTACGACGACTGGACGATCGTGCCGAGGGAGGCCTACCGCATCGCCTATCTCGACGTGCTCGACCGGCTGGCCCGCGCGCTCGAGCGCGCAGACCGGATGGACGAGTGCGTCAACATTGCCATGCAGATGCTCGAGGTGGATGGCTGTCACGAAGCCGGGCACCGTCTGCTCATGCGCGCCTACCTGCACACGGACCGCGGACATCAAGCGCTCCGCCAGTTCGAGTTGTGCCGGCGAGCGCTGCGATCGACCCTCGCCGTCGGCCCGTCAACCCAGACGCTCGGCGTCTACCGCGAGGTCCGGGCGGCGATGGCCGACAGCGGGTGACGGTGGCGTTGCCATCCGGTCCGACCGCGTCGTCTCCGACCGCGTCGGGCCGGGCCGGGCTAGTGGTCTGTCAGCGATGCCTGAGCTGCGACGGGCGCGGGCGGGAGCCCGTGGCTGGCGCGTGCTGCCGCGCGAGGAGAGCACCCGCCGGCGTGAGCACCGACATCGCCGATGGCATCTCGCGTTCGGCCGTGCCCGTCGTGGTGTTCCGCGTCGGGACAACGACGACCTCGATGGTCACGTCCAGGAGTTGGACGCCGGGCGGAAGGTCGACGTCGGCGAACGTCAAGTGGAGCGGCGCATCGCTCGGGCACAGTCCGGCGAGCTCGGCGACCGGCGCCGGTGCAACGCCATGGCCGGCCCCGAACGGGCGGCTCCGGAGCCGGGCGCGGTAGCGCACGGAGGCCTCGCCCGGGCGACGTAGACACTCGGCGGGCACGTCGATGTCGACAGCCCGGTGCAGTCCACCGATGAGCTTTCCGGCCGCGAGCACCATTGGCGATAGGCCCGGGAGGTGGCTGGCGGGGGCATCGCTGACGGCGGCGTGGGGAACGCCGTGAAGCGCCGATGTCGGGCCTTCGACGGGCTCGCCCGATGAGGCGAGCACCGGCGGGCGGTCCGCAGCGAGATCGGCGAGTTGCTCGATGAACCCGACGAGCCCGTCTGGGGCCCAGCCCGGCCACTGCTGCTCGCGCTGGCTGCCGACGTGGACGACGCCGGTCCGCGACGGCGAACCTTCCGCCGCCTGTTCGAGACGGACGACGAACGCCTCGCGGCGCTGTGCCGCCGGCTCCTCGTCGGCCGCCTCGTCGTTGTGGTGCTCGGCGGCGAGCCGGCTGAGGCCGCGAAGCGCCCCGGCCGACACGCCGCGTACACCGGAGAGTGCCCCGGCGACCTCGGCGAGCCCCTGCCAGGTCAGGATCCCTGCCTGGTGGAGCCGCGACGCGGTCGCTGGGCCGATGCCCTTCAAGTCCTCGAAGCTGGCTAGACCATTGGTCATCTCGTGCACCCTCCTGTGGTGATGTTGCTGGTCTACGTCGATCCGGTCAGATCGGGTTCTCGGCCTGGATCAGCGGGCCGTCGCTGTAGCCGACGAGGTCGAAGCCGGGGGAGCCGAGGGTCGAGTCGAGGAAGACCACGACGCCGAGCTTGTAGAGCCCGGAGATCGGGCTTCCGGGGTTGCCCTCCTGCAGCGTGCCGGCCGGTACGACGATGTTCGCCGTGTAGATGCGGCCGTTCACCTTCGCGGCGTCGGGGGTGAAGGTGCCCGTGGCGACGGTCGTGCCGCCGAGCCGCGCCTCGGGCCCTCCGGCGATCGACTCGGCGTAGACGTCGACCGACCACTGGTTGCTGAGGGCGCCGATCCACAACGGCGTCAGGGCGCCGAAGACCTCCCACGTCACCTCGAGGGTGAACGGCTTGGTCGGATCGACGACCAGGTTGGGCAGCGCGGGCGGCGGGAAGTTGACCGGCGCGATGACCTTGACCGACTGGACCTCACCCTGAAGGAAGGCGGGGATGTCGGGCTGGAACTGGCTGGTGTTCATGGTGTGCTGTGCTCCTTGGGGGGATGTCGACCTGGCCGGAGTGGCTGGTCGTCCCGGAGCATGCGGCGCGCCACTGAAGGCGCGCCGCGCTGTGGGCTGAGCGCACGGCGACAGCGCCCGGTGCGGGGCGCCCTCAGCGCTTGCTCAGCGCTCGCGCGGGTGCTCGAGCCGAGCCGTGCAACGTTGCGCGGGTTCGGTGCGTGGCGTAAGCGCTGGTCAGGCCAGGCCGGTGGTGATGGCGATGCCGTCGCTGCCACCGACGTGGCTGGCGAAGAAGTCGCCCCGGTCGAGGACCACCATGCTGCCGGGTCGCACGACGACGCGGCGACCACAGCCGTGCTCGTGGCAGGTGAGCAGGACCTCGCCCGGGTAGGTGGCCTCGGAAGACATCGTGTGGGTCATGGTGCTCCGCCTTTGCGTCGTCGGATCGTGCCGCACCGTCGGGATACCCGGCACCGCCTTCCGGCAGCCTATTGCTCCGCGTGGTCGGAGGTGCGCATAGCGCGGTCTTGACGGTTGTCGCTGGCGACGGCCGACCGGCGTGGTCGGAACCGGGCCGCCGTCGTCGGTGGGTCGTATCCTCGGACGCATGGTCGCCCGTCCCCCCACCGGCTCGATCCCGGAGACACCGGGCTCGTACCAGTTCAAAGACGCTCTCGGCCGGGTGATCTACGTGGGCAAGGCGTCGAACCTGCGCCAGCGCCTGTCGAACTACTTCCAGGACCCGCGCAACCTGCACGCCCGCACCGCCCAGATGGTCCTCACCGCCGAGTCGGTGGAGTGGATCGAGGTGCGCAACGAGGTCGAAGCGCTGATGCTGGAGTACAGCCTCATCAAGCAGCACCGGCCCCGCTTCAACATCCGCCTGCGCGACGACAAGAGCTACCCCTTCCTGGCGGTGACGCTCGACGAGGAGTGGCCCCGAGCCATGGTGATGCGGGGCCGCAAGCGCAAGGGGGTCCGCTACTACGGCCCGTACGCCCACGCCTACGCCATACGCGACACGCTCGACCTGCTCCTGCGCACGTTCCCCATCCGCACCTGTTCGCCGGGCAAGTTCAACGAGCACCACCGGCTCGGACGGCCCTGCCTGCTGTTCCACATCGAGAAGTGCTCAGGACCGTGCGTCGGCTCGATCGACAAGGCGGGCTACGACGCCCTCGTTGACGAGCTGTGCCAGTTCCTCGACGGCGACACCGACGAGATCGTCGCCCGCCTGCAACGGCAGATGAAGAACGCCGCGGCGGAACTGGAGTACGAGAAGGCGGCCCGCTACCGCGATCGCCTCGCCGCCGTGCAACGGGCGATCGAGAAGCAGCAGATGGTGGCCGAGCGCAGCGAGGACATCGACGTCATCGGCCTCGCCGACGACGAGCTCGAAGCGGCCGTCCAGGTCTTCTACGTGCGCAAGGGTCGCGTGGTCGGGCGCAAGGGCTTCGTGCTCGACAAGGTGGAAGACCTCACACCGGGCGGGCTCGTCGACCGCATCCTGGAGGCGCTCTACGGCGACGAACCACCGCTCGGCGTGCCGAAGCAGGTCCTCGTCCCGGTCGACCCCGAAGACCGTCCGGTGTACGAGGAGTGGCTCACGCACGAACGCGGCTCTCGGGTCCAGATCCGCGTGCCGCAACGCGGCGACAAACGCGACCTGCACGAGACGGTGACGCGCAACGCCAAGGAGGAGTTCACCCGCCACCGGCTGCGCCGGGCATCCGATCACAACAGCCGCAGCCGGGCGCTCACCGAGCTGCAGGACGCGCTTGGGTTGCCCGAGGCTCCGCTGCGCATCGAGTGCTACGACATGGCCCACCTGCAGGGCACCGACTACGTCGGTTCGATGGTGGTGCTCACCGACGGCCTGCCCGACAAGCGCGAGTACCGCCGCTTCAAGGTGAAGGACGTCGACGGCAACGACGACTACGCGGCGATGGAAGAGGTGCTCCGGCGACGCCTGTCGGCCTACCTCGCCGAGCGCGACGCCCCGCTCGTCGACCCCGACGCGCTCGTCGACCCCGATGCCGTCGTGCAGTCGGCGACGCCCGATTCGGCCCGGCGCCGGACGAAGAAGTTCGCCTACCCGCCGCAACTCCTGCTCGTCGACGGTGGCAAGGGTCAGCTCGGCGTCGCCGTGAAGGTGCTCGACGAGCTCGGTCTGAGCGACGAGATCCCGGTGGCGTCGCTGGCCAAGCGGTTCGAGGAGGTCTACCTGCCGGGCAACCCCGAGCCGGTTCCGCTCGCTAGGGGGAGCGAAGCGCTCTTCCTTCTGCAGCGGGTGCGTGACGAGGCGCACCGCTTCGCCAACAGCTTCCACCGCGAGCTGCGCGGCAAGCGGATGACCGTGAGCGTGCTCGACGACATCCCCGGTCTCGGGCCCACGCGCCAGAAGCGCCTCGTGAGCGAGCTCGGAGGTGTGAACCTGGTGAAGAAGGCCACGCTTGCCGAGCTGAAGGCGCTGAGCTGGCTCCCCGACCCCGTCGCCGAAGCCGTCCACCAGAAGATCCATGACCAAGCGCGAAGGACGAAGGCATGACCGACGGCGGTGGCCAGACGCCGAATACCGATCCGAGTTTCGGCGAGCGCCGAGCGGAGCGAGTGCCGAGCTCGGAAGGCGAACCCGGCGAGCGCAGCGAGCAACATGAGCACGAAGCACATTGGGAGTCGCACGCCGGGTGGTGGATCGAGGGGTTCACCGAGGGGGCCGATCCGGAGTACGAGGAGCAGATCCTGCCGATCGCTGCCGAGCGGATGGCCGGCGCGGTCGACATCCTCGACGTCGGGTGCGGCGACGGGCAGGTGGCGCGCCTCGCCGTGCGTGGGGGAGCGGCGCGGGTCGTCGGCATCGACCCGACGTGGAACCAGCTGACCGTCGCGCGCGACCGTGCCGGCGGGCCGGCGTACGCCCGCGCCGGTGCCGCGCAGATGCCGTTCGCCGACGGGTCGTTCGATTTCGTCGTCGCCTGCCTCGTGTTCGAGCACATCCGTGACGTCGACGCGGCGATCGCCGAGGTGGCACGCGTCCTGCGGCCCGGTGGGCGTTTCCTGTTCATGCTCAACCACCCGCTGCTGCAGACGCCGAACAGCGGGTGGATCGACGACCAGATCCTCGACCCGCCCGAGCAGTACTGGCGGATCGGTCCCTACCTCATCGAGGACGAGACGATCGAACAGGTCGAGAAGGGCGTGTTCATCCCCTTCATCCACCGTCCGTTGTCGCGCTACATCAACGCGCTGGCCGCCAACGGCCTGTACCTGCGCGAGATGCTCGAACCAGCGCCGCCGCCAGGCTTCATCGCCCGGGCCGAGGAGTACGAGCAGGCCGCCACGATCCCGCGGCTGCTGGTGCTCCACCTCGAACGGCGTTCCGCCCCATAGCATCTTGTCGTGACCGACATCCTTGTGATCGCTGGCCTCTCGGGCGCCGGTCGATCGCAGGCGGCCGGCTACCTGGAGGACCTCGGGTGGTTCGTGGTCGACAACATGCCCACCTCGCTCATCGAGAAGGTGGTCGAGCTCGGTAGTGCGCCCGGCTCGCCGATCGATCTGCTGGCACTCGTCGTAGGTCGCGCGTTCGGGAGCGAAGAGATGGTCGAGGCGATCGACCGGCTCCGGGCCGCGGGCCACCGCGTGCGCGTGCTGTTCCTGGAAGCCGACACCTCCGAGCTCGTCCGGCGCTACGGCTCGACGCGACGCAAGCACCCCCTCGGCGACGGCCAGCGCTCGATCGTCGATGCCATCGGCATGGAGCGTGGGCTGATGGAAGGGCTGCGGGCGGCGGCCGACGTGGTGGTCGACACGACCGGGCTGAACATCCACCAGTTGAAGGAACGCATCGTCGGACTGTTCGGTCTCGAGTCGCCGGCGGTCGGCATGCAGACCACGATCGAGTCGTTCGGCTTCAAGCACGGGCTCCCGCTCGATGTCGACATGGTGCTCGACTGCCGGTTCCTACCGAACCCGTTCTGGGTCGAGGGTCTGCGCGAGCAGTCCGGGCTCGATCCCGACGTACGCAACTACGTGCTCGAACAGGAGGGCGCCCCCGAGTTCGTCGACAAGCTCGAAGATCTGATGTTGCTCCTGCTCCCGCGCTTCGCCTCCGAGGGCAAGAGCTACCTGACCGTGGCCGTCGGCTGCACCGGTGGCCGCCATCGCTCGGTCGCCGTCGCTGAGGAGCTGGCGGCCCGCCTACGCAAGCGCGGCTTCGACCTGCGCGTCACCCATCGCGACCTCCACCGCGGCAGCTGATATCGGGCAAGGTGCACCAGCCGGCCACGCGAAGCGAGCC
>JAYUAM010000884.1:0-1123 GCA_043741295.1 Acidimicrobiia bacterium | reverse complement strand
ACGCAGCGCAGCACCGGCGTGAACACCGCGCTCGCTGGCCCCGTCTCGAAGCCCGCGCCCGGTCTCGTGTGCCCGGCGAACTTCGGCAACACCGACGTGTTTGTGGCGAGCTTCACTCCCTGACCCGACGGCTCCCGTTCCGATCACGTGCGTCGATGCCGGAAGCGTCAGCGCACGTGGTCGGACAGGCCCGTCAGGCGCGTCGCCGACGCCGCGCCACCGGTGTCGTGGGCGGCTCGGGTGGGACCGGGGCGTCGAGCACGGCAGTGACGAGCGCGGCGACGTGCCGACGTGCCTCCGCTGTCGTCATCTGTCCCGTAAGCCAGCGCCCGCTCAGTCCCTCGACGATCCCTGTCAGCCCGATGCCGAGTGCCGCCGCGTCGTGGCCGTCGGCGACCGTCCCGTCGCGCTGGCCCTGCGCGATGAGCTGGGCGACATCGTCGATCCAGCGGTCGGTGAGCTCTTTGACCGTCGGCCGCAAGGCCTCGTCGAAGAAGGAGGTGTTGCGCAACTCGCCCCACGCGATGGAGTTGGTGCGCACGGTCGGATCGTCCTGGATCTCGTCGACGAGCAGCTGCACCACCATCTCCCGCCCGGTCCCTGCATCGGGGGTGGTGTACACGTTCGCCCACGCGCCGATGTGCTCGAGAGCGCGTTGGAGCAGCGTCGCGCGGTCGCCGAAGTGGTGGTAGATCAGTGCCGGAGAGACGCCCGCCGCGCGGGCGACCTCTTCGACGCGCATGCCGCGAGCGCCCTTCGCGGCGATCTGTTGTACTGCGGCATCGAGCAGAGCGGTCCGACGATCCGTCATCACCCGTCACCTCTCGCGTCGACACATCGCACGGCACCCACGAACGACACAACGGACTATTGACTGAAATTTCAGTCAGTGTCAAGCTTCGACGCAATGACAACGGACTTCGACCTGCTGACGAGCGTCGGTTCGCCCTTGCCCTCGATGTTTCGCGCCGAGCCGCCGACGCGCCCGCTCCTCCGGGTCGGCGCCGTCCAGTGCGCGTGGGATCCGGATGCGGCCCGTCACCTCGAACAGCTCCGCCACGGTGTCGCCCTGGCGGCCGCCGAGGGTGCGTCCGTAGTCCTTCTGCAAGAGCTCACCCTCTCG
>JAYUAM010000883.1:0-1123 GCA_043741295.1 Acidimicrobiia bacterium | reverse complement strand
CCCTCGCCGCGCTGGCGCCGACATCCGGCGCCGCCTTCGCCCCGTTGGCCGTGCCCGCCCGCATCGTCGACACGCGCGAGGGACGCGGCGGCGCCCGGCTGGCGGCGGGAGAGACCCGCATGGTCGACCTCGCCGCCCTCACCGACGGCCTCGCTACCGGGCCAGGTCCGGGAGGGGGCGGCCCTACGGTCGGGCCGACCGTCGTGGCCGCCGCCGTGAACCTCACGGTGGACCGGGCCGCCGCCGCCGGCTTCCTCACCGCCTGGAGCTGCGCGGGCGACCGGCCGAACGTGTCGTCGCTGAACTACCGCGCCGGCTCGCCGCGCGCCGCGCATGCCGTCGTGCCGGTGGCCGGCCAGAAGCTGTGCGTCTACTCGAAATGGGCCACCGATCTCGTCGTCGACCTTGCCGGCACCTACGCGCCTGAGGCGCCGCTGCGGTTCGTGCCACACCCACCGCTTCGGCTGCTTGACACGCGCGACAAGGGGACCGGGCTCGTGCCCGCCGGCACGGTGACGCGAGTCCAGATCCCGGTCGACGGGGACGACCCGCCGAAGGCCGCGGCCTTCAACCTGACCGCAGTCGACGCCACCCGCGCCGGGTTCGTGGCCGCCTACCCGTGCGGCGCGACGGTGCCGACGGTGTCCGCCCTGAACGTCGACGCCGGCGCACCGCGGGCGAACCTGGTGCAGGTCGAACTGGACGCCGATGCCAGTGTGTGCCTGTTCAACCAGACGGCCATGCATCTCGTCGTCGACCTCGCCGGCGTGTACCGCGAGGGCGCGACCGGGGGTCTGCGCTACGCGCCGGCGACACCGACGAGGCTGCTCGACACGCGCACCGGCGACGGTGGCTTCCTCGGCGCGACGGCGGCGGGTCAGGTGATCGAGATCGCCCCCCCGCCGGCCGGAGCGGCGGGTGCGGTGGTCGGAATCACCGCGGTCGACGGCGACGGGCCGGGCTACGTGACGATGTTCCCGTGCGGGGCCTCGGCGCCGACCGCGTCGAACCTCAACCACGGCCAGCTGGAGACCGTGGCGAACGCCGCGATCGTCGCGGGGTCGGCGTGCCTCGTGACCCAGGTGCGCACGCAGCTCGTCGTCGATCTGAGCGGCTGGTGGGT
>JAYUAM010000882.1:0-1123 GCA_043741295.1 Acidimicrobiia bacterium | reverse complement strand
AGCGCACGATGTTCCGCCTGCGCAACGACGTCGAAGCGAAGCTCAACCGGCTCCCGCTCAGCTACGTCGATCGGACGTCGCGCGGCGACCTGCTCAGCCGCGTCACGAACGACATCGACAACATCGCCCAGAGCCTGCAGCAGTCGCTGAGCCAGCTCCTCACGTCCCTGCTCACGATCACGGGCGTGATCGTGATGATGTTCGTCGTCTCGCCGGTTCTTGCGCTCGTCGCCCTCGTGACGGTGCCGGCGTCGGTGTTGACGATGCGGGCGATCGCCAAGCGCTCGCGGGTGCGGTTCATCGCCCAGTGGAAGCACACGGGCGGGTTGAACGGTCTGGTCGAGGAGGCGTTCACGGGGCACACGATCGTCACCGCCTTCGGGCGCCAGAGCGAGGTGGAGGAGCGCTTCCGGGAGACGAACGACGCGCTCTACACGGCGAGCTTCGGAGCGCAGTTCGTCTCCGGCGCGATCCAGCCGGCGATGATGTTCATCGGCAACCTCAACTACGTCGCCATCGCCGTCGTCGGCGGGCTACGGGTGGCGTCGGGGACGATGGGCCTCGGCGACGTGCAGGCGTTCATCCAGTACTCGCGCCAGTTCACGCAACCGCTCACCCAGACCGCGTCGATGATGAACGTGCTGCAGTCGGGCATCGCGTCGGCCGAGCGGGTGTTCGAGCTGCTCGACGCCGAGGAGCAGATCCCCGATGTCGACGGGGTCGCGTCGGCCGGCGAGGCGCGCGGCCGCGTCGAGTTCGAGCACGTGCGGTTCTCCTACGACCCGGCCAAGCCGCTGATCGACGATCTCTCGCTCGTCGCCGAACCGGGGACGACGGTGGCCATCGTCGGACCGACGGGTGCCGGCAAGACCACGCTCGTCAACCTCATCATGCGGTTCTACGAGCTCGACGGCGGCCGCATCACACTCGACCACCGCGACATCGCGACGATGCCGCGCCGCGAGCTGCGGGCGAACATCGGCATGGTGCTGCAGGACACGTGGCTGTTCGGCGGGACGATCCGGGAGAACATCGCCTACGGCAAGCCGTCGGCCACCGAGGACGAGATCCTCGCTGCCGCCAAGGCCACGTACGTCGACCGCTTCGTGCATTCCTTGCCGAA
>JAYUAM010000881.1:0-7213 GCA_043741295.1 Acidimicrobiia bacterium | reverse complement strand
GGCGACCGGCTGTTGAGCAACGCCGGCGCGCTGATGGCCGGTCGCCTCGCCGTGGCGATCATGGGCTGGGTCGGTAGCGTGCTCATCACCCGCACGCTGACGCCCACGCAGTTCGGCCAGTTCGCCCTCGTGTTCAGCGTGCTCGGCATGTTGAGCATCGTCACCGAGATGGGCATCGGTCGAGTGGCCATCAGTGGGGTGCTCGATCCGACGCGTGACCGCGCCACCTTCGCCGGCACGTACGTCGTGCTACGTAGCTCGCTCGGCCTCCTCGGCTACCTCATGGCGGTCGGCTTCGTCCTCGTCCTCAACTACCCACCCGTGGTCGTGCGCACGATGCTGGTGGCGGGGCTCGTCGTGCTCCTGGCCACGCCGTCGCACGCCTACAACGTCGCGTTCCAATCGATGCTCCAGATGCCTCGCGTCGCCGTCGCCGAGGTTTTCGGGCAGTCGGCCCAACTCGCGCTCACCGTCGCGATCGCGCTGCGTTGGGGTACCGTCACGTGGTTCGCCGTTCCCGCTGTGCTCTGCGAGATCGTGATCTTCTCGATGAAGCGCACGATGGCCCACCGGCTGATGGCCTTCCGCTACAGGATCGACACGAAGGTGTGGCGGGCGCTGCTGCGCGAGGCGGTACCGATCTCGGTCGGCACGGCCCTCTCGACGGTGTACTACCGCCTCGACTCGGTGATGCTCTCGAAGCTCGACACCTACCGATCGGTCGGGCTGTACAACGTGGCCTACAAGTTCGTCGACCTCGCTCATTTCGGGTCGAGCGCGCTGACGATCCCCGTGCTCACCCTGCTCGTTCGCGCCTGGCCGGACGACGATGCCGGCTTCCGCAACGCGGTACGGCGCGGCGTGGGCATCCTCGCCGTCATCGCCACCGTGGTCGTGGCCGAGATCACCGTGTTCTCGACCGACGCGCTCGGCCTGCTGTACCCGAAGTACGTCGCCGCCGACGGCGCGACGCGCCTACTTGTGCTCGCCGAGTGCATCGCCTACTTCGGCAACTTCGCCTTCGCGATCTTGTTGGCCACGGGCCGCCACCGCGGTTACCCCCTCGTCACCGGCGCCGGGCTCCTGCTCAACATCGTGCTCAACCTTGCGCTCATCCCGCGCTACTCGTACCACGCGGCGGCGCTCAACACGCTGATCACCGAGCTCCTCGTCACCGCCCTGCTGTGGTTCATGGTCCGCCGGCTCCCCAACCTGCGTCACCTCGGCATCGCCCGGCTCGGCATGCTCCCGCTCGTCATCGTCGCCGGCGCCGCCGCCGGGTACGCCGTCAAGCAGGTGGCGCCCTGGCCGATCGCCGCCGCCGTCACCGCCGCGACGGCGCTCGGACTGTGCGAGGTGCTGCACGTCGCCGGACCCGGTCGCCTCGTCCAGGCGCTCGGTGTCGGTCATCACGAGGCCGGGCCGGCATGACCGGCCGGGCGAGCAGCGCCGGCATTACCGGCCGGGCGAGCAGGGCCGGCATGACCGGCAGGAGGCTGCTCGCCGTGTCGCACACCGGGCTGTTCTCGGGCGCCGAACGCGTGCTGCTGCACTACGCGACGGCGGCGCGCGAGGCCGGATGGTCGGTGTCGGTCGCCACGCCGGCCGGCACGATGGACGAGACGATGCGGGCGGCCGGCTTCGTCACGAGCGCGCTTGCCGACCTGAAGCTCGGCGACGGTCCGCGGCCCGTCGCCGCCGCCCGCCTCGCGGCCCGCTGGGTGCCCGCCGCCCGGCAGTTGCGCCGCATCGGCGGCGACGCCGATGTCGTGCTCGTCAACGGCCTGCTCGCCCTTCCGGCCGCCCGGCTCGCCCGCCTTCGGGCGCCCCTGTGCTGGCTCGTGCATGATGTCGTGGTGCGCAACGACCTCGAGATGATCGTGAGGGGGTCGGCCGGTGCGGTCGATCTCGCCATCGCCGTCTCGGATGCCGCCGGCGCGCTCGCACGAAGGCTCGGCATCCCCACCGTGGTCGCCCGCAACGGCGCGCGCTGGCCCGTCGATGCTGCACCCGACACCGCCCCGCCCGACGAGGACGGCCGGCCGATCGTCGGCATCAACGCCATGCTCACCCCGTGGAAGGGGCACCTCGTGCTGCTCGATGCGATGGCCCGCGTCCCGACCGCCACCGTCGAGCTGATGGGGGGAAGCTTTCCCAAGGACGGCGACCACGTCGAGGTGCTGCGTCGGCGCGCCTCCCAGCCCGACCTCGCCGGCCGGGTGCGGTTCCTCGGCCAGCGCAGCGACCCGCTCGACGTGATGCGGCGCTGGACGGTGGCGGTGAACGCGAGCGTCGACCCGGAGGCCGCGCCCCTGTCCGTACTGGAGGCGATGAGCATCGGTCTCCCGGTGGTGGCCACCGATCACGGCGGATCATCCGAGGTGCTCGGCGAGGCCGGTGTGCTCGTGCCCCCGCGAGACGCCGGGGCGCTCGCCGGCGCGGTGAGCGCGCTGCTGGCCGACCCGGTACGGCGGGCCCGCTGCCGTGACGCCGGCCGACATGCGGTCGCCGAGCGCTACAACCTCGACCAGACGACTGACCGGTTCCTCGATCTCCTCGCTGCGGCGACAACCCGATGACCCGACAACTCGGCCTCGACGAGTCGATGACCCCGACCCCGCGCATCAAGGTCCTGTTCGTCAACGAGAACATCGGCGGGCACGCCACGGTGCACCACCACCTCGAGCGGCTGCTCGCCGAGCGTGAGGACGTGGACGCCGAGCTTCTGCACGTGCCCCCCGCCGGGCTCGTGCGCAAGGTGCTCGGCGCGCCGGTGCCGGGGCTCGCCCGACTCGATCTCGACCTCCAGCCGCTGCGCGCCCAACTGGCGATCAGCGCGTGGGTGCGTCGCGAGCTGCCGCGCCGCCTGAGCGGCGTCGACGCCCTCCACGTCTACACGCACAACGCCGGGTTGTGCAGCGTCGGGATCTTGCGGCGCGTGCCCACCGTCGTGAGCCTCGACACGACGAACGCCCGCAACGCCTACCGCCTGCCGTACCGCACCCCGACACGGGCCACCGGTTGGACGCTGCCGCTCACCAAGTTCTTCGAGCGTCGGGTCTACGGGGCCGCCCGCTACGTGGTCGCCAACAGCGAGTGGGCGGCCGAGTCGCTTCGCGACGACTACGCGGTGCCCGAAGCGAAGCTCCGAACGATCGCCGCCGGCACGGCCGCCCCCCGCTTCGACCCTGTCGTCGCGCCGGGCGTAGCGGCGGTCGATCGTCTGCCCCAACTTGTCTTCGTCGGGCGGCAGATGGTGCGCAAGGGTGGCGAGCTCCTGCGACAGGTGCACCAGGCGCATCTCGCAGACCGATGCGAGCTCGTCCTCGTCACCACCGAGCCCGTCGAGCCCGGGCGCAACGTGACGGTCATCGACGACCTCCGCCAGGGTGACGAGCGGCTCTGGACGATCTTGCGGGCGGCGGCGATCTTCGTGTTCCCGTCGACGATCGACGCGGCACCGAACGCCGTCCTCGAGGCGATGGCCGCCGGGCTCCCGGTGGTGGCCGTTGCCACCGGCGCCGTCGGCGAGATGGTCGTGCACGGCGAGACGGGCCTGCTGCTCGAGCGCGCCGACCCCGAGTCGCTGCGCGCGGCGATCGACAGCCTTCTCGACGACCCCGAACGTCGCGCCAGCATGGCCACGGCCGGTCGCGCCCACCTCGACGCCCACTACGACGCCCGCCGCTGCGTCGACGAGTTGCTGTCGGTGATCCGTGCCGCGACAACCGGGCCGGCGAGCTCGACCGGGCGGATCGACGCCGGTCGGGCAACCGCACCTGTGGGCCCGTACATCGCGCCGCGGGGGCGGGTCGAACGAGCGCGGAAGCTCGCCGGCTCGATGGCGGTGAACACCGAGGCGGTGTGGCAGTTGGCGCGCCACCGTCGGGCCGCCGGCGGTGCGGCCGTGATGGCGTACCACGACGTCACCGCCGGCCAGCCGGTCGAGCACTACAGCGTGAGCGCCGCCCGGCTGCGCGAGCACATCGTCACGCTCCGCCGGCTCGGCCTCGAGATCGTGCCGCTCGCCGACATCGTCGCCAAGCTCACACGCGGCGAAGTCGTCGACGGGCTGGCGGCGATCACCTTCGACGACGCGCTCGTCGGCGTCCATCGCTACGGGCTCGACGTGCTGCGCGCCGAGGGCGCGCCGGCCACTATCTTCGTCGTGGCCGACGCCATCGGTGTCGAGCCTGCGTGGTGGCCGGGCGCCGAACGCACGATGACGATCGGCGAACTGGCCGACGCCTGCGCCGCCGGCGTGACCCTCGAATCGCATTCGCGCGCCCACCGCTCGCTGCCCACCATGTCGGCGGGCGAGCTGCTCGACGACTTCGGGCACAGCAGGCGCGTCCTCTTCGACGAGCTCGACTCGCCGGGCTCGCTCCTGGCCTATCCCTTCGGCCATCACGATCCCGCCGTGCGCGCCGCCGCACAAGAGGCGGGGTTCGCCGCCGCGTTCACGTTTCTGAACGGGCGGCCCCGCCCGGGTGACGACCTCTTCAAACTGGCTCGCCTCACGGGTTGGCGGGGCATGCGTGCGATCGATCTCGCCCGCCATCTCGGTCGCGACCCGCGGAGGTGGCCGGATCACCAGGCCGACATCGTGCGCGAGGGCGGCCCTTCGAGCACGCCGGCGTCCCCCGCCGCGGCGTCCGTTCGCTAGAGAGCCAAGGCAAACCGCGCGTGGCGAAACTCGACGAGTCATTCGATCTCACCCCGGCACAGTGGGACGCGCATGGCGGGCGCCACGCCACGACGTTCCATCACGCTCTGATCGGCGAACCGCTGCTCCAGCTCGACGCGTTGGCCGAGCTCGCCGATCGGCTGCCGCCCGACCAGATCGAGGTGACGCAGGCGGCGGCACCGACCGTGGTCGACGAGCGCGTCACCGAACGGCTCGGCCCCGACGGCGGCCGCACGCCAGGAGACCTCGTGCGCGCGGCCGAGACCGACGGACGTTGGATGGCGATGCGCCACATCGAGGTCGTGCCGGCGTACCGCCGCCTCGTCGACGGATTGTTCGGCGAGTTCTGCGCGCTGGCGGCGATCGAGGCGGGGCGGGCCGACCGGCCCGAGGGGTACATCTTCATCGGGGCGAGCGGGGCCGTCACGCCCGCCCACGTCGACCACGAGCACAACCTCTTCTTCCAGATCCAGGGCACCAAGTGGTTCACCACGGGCGACTTCCCCGACGACGAGCGTCGCCACCGCACGTTCGAGGGCATGTACTCCGACGAGTACGGCAGCACGAACTTCGCCCCGGCCAACGCCCTCGTCCACGTGCTGACCCCGGGCGACGGCCTCTACGTGCCCCCACCGGCCCTGCACCTCGTCGAGAACAGTGCGAGCCTGGCGATCTCGTTCTCGCTCGTTTTCCACGACGCCGACCTCGACCGCGCCGCCACCGTGTACGCCTTCAACGCCCACCTACGCCACCTCGGCCTTGCGCCGCGGCCCCCCGGTCGTTCGCGGGTCGCCGACGGGGCAAAGGCGTTGGTCGTGGAGACGTGGCGTCGATCGAAGCCGCTCCTCGTCCGGGCCCGCGGACACCGACCGCGGCCGTAGTCGGCCCGTTGCGCAACTCGTGGGAGTTTGACCGCCAACCGGGTCAGTGGCGGTGAAGGCGCGTTGCCTGTCGGCGGGCGAAGGCCACGGCCGATGTGGTGACGCGAGCGGTGGCGAGACGACCCGGCGCGGCGGCGAGCACGCCCACCGTGTCGTACGTGCCAGATGACCAGCGCAGCTTGTACGGGTCGTCACCGAGCTGAAGATCGACCGTGTCCAGACGCCGCGCAACCGCGAGGTCGACGAGCTCGCGCAGCATCACATGTCCGGGCGCCAGCTCGGCGGCCATCGGGTCGAACCGGGCCAGCCAGGCGAACGCCGTGTTGCCCGTGACGACGGCGACGTGGAAACCAACCGGACGGTCACCACGACGCAACAGCACCAGCACGAGGCGGCCTTCCGCAGCCGTGGACCGCAGCGCGTCCAGCGTGAAATCGCGCAGGGCACCACGCAGGAAGTGGAGGCGCTCGCGGGTCTGCTCGGCCACGTCGTGCACGGCCGACAGCTCGCCGATCACCGCGTCGAGGTCAGTCGGGGTGGTGAGCACGTGCACGCTCAACCCCGCCGGGTCGGCGGAGATCGCCCGGTCGACTCGCGCCATGTTCTGGCGGAGCTTGCGCCGGCCCGGCTCGGCGAGCAGATCGGCGGCGCCGGCATGCCCGCGGATGTCGATGTACGGGCACGAGTCACGGAGAGCGGCTCTCACCTGCCACCGGTCGGAGCGGCGCAGCTGGTCGAGCCCGGCGCCGCCGTGGCGATACTCGATGAGTTGGAGCACGACGCGATCGTCGCCGGCGAGGTGGTCCCAGATGGCGTCGGCTACGTCGGCGGCCGTCGCCGGCCACAAGAGCAACTCGCCTACCGCGCCCATGCCGTGGCCGACCCAGCGCACGACCGGCCGATGGGGCAGCATCCGCTCGTGCAACGGGGCGACACCGACGAGGCGTCCGGCACCGTCGCGGGCGGTGATCACCCGCAATCGGCCCTTGCCGAGATGGCGCCACCAGGCCTCGACGATGCTCGGCACCAGCGTCGGCCCGGCCGCAACCTCGTCGGCGAGCGCGTCCCACTCGGCGCGGATCTCGCCCACCTCGGCGAGCGACGACAGCTCGCGGATGGTGACCGTCACCGTCGTCGCTCTACCACATCCGCGAGTCTGCCAGTGGCGATCGCCACGTCGGGCATCGAGCCACGACCGGTGCGAAGGGCCGGTCGGTCAGCGAGCCGCACCTCACGCCGCTAGTCGTTCCGGGGACGGGTAGTAGCGTGCGCAGCCGATGAGCGCCCTGCCGAGGACCAGGTCGCGTCGCTGGTCGGTCGCCGCCGGCCTCATCGTCTGCCTCCTGGTCGGCGTCAGCGCCGGGGCGGTGGTGTCGTGGGCTCGCTCGACCCCGCCCGCCGATCCGGCTTGGTCGGTCGCCGTTGACCCGGCAGCCATGACCGATGCGGGCGACCGGGTCGGCGTCGTCCTCGGCAACATGTTCGGCGATCCCACCGACGACGACCGCACCCTGACCACTCTGGCGGCCGTCGGCAGCCGGTGGGTGCGCGTCGACTTCGACTGGTCGTCGATCGAGCCGACACCAGGCTCGTCCGACTGGACGGACATCGACCGTTTCGTCGCGCTCGCCGCGGGACACCACAT
>JAYUAM010000880.1:0-1125 GCA_043741295.1 Acidimicrobiia bacterium | reverse complement strand
GCAGGCCCTTCACCGCACCGCCGGTAACGCCCGCTTCCTCGGGCCGGCGCAGCGCTTCCAGGAACGGCTGTTGCGCGGCCGCCGCCCAAGCGTCGAGCCGGGTGACCGACGCATCGCCGATGCCGCGCTTTGGCACGTTGAGCACGCGCTTGATCGACACTTCGTCAGCGGGATTGGCTGCGGCACGGAGGTAGGCGAGCGCGTCGCGGATCTCGCGCCGGTCGTAGAACCGGGTGCCACCGACGACCTTGTACGGCAGGCCGGCGCGCATGAACGCTTCCTCGATCGCCCGGCTCTGCGCGTTCGTCCGGTAGAACACGGCGACGTCGCCGTACATCCGTCCCTCACGGTGCAGCGAGCGGATCGTGTGGGCGACCCACTGGGCCTCGTCGCCCTCGTCGTCGGCGTGGTAGCGGCTGATCTTCTCGCCTTGGCCGGCGTCGGTCCACAACGTCTTGGGCTTGCGCGTGAGGTTGTTCTCGATGACGGCGTTGGCCGCATCGAGGATCGTCTGGGTCGAGCGGTAGTTCTGCTCCAGCAGGATCGTGGTGACGTCGGGAAACGCCGTCTCGAAGTCCACGATGTTCTGCATGTCGGCGCCTCTCCAGCCGTACACGGACTGGTCGCTGTCGCCGACCACCGTCACGTTCTGGTGGTCAGCGCCGAGCTGGAGCACGATCTCGTTCTGGGCGCGGTTGGTGTCCTGGAACTCGTCGACGAGCACGTACTTGAAGCGGCGCTGGTAGTGGGCGAGCACGTCCGGATGACGGCGGAAGAGGCGGACGACGTTGACGAGCAGATCGTCGAAGTCCATGGCACCGGCACGCTCGAGTCGGGCCTGGTAGTCGCGGTACACGTCGGCGATCTTGCGTTCCATCGGCGTGGCTGCGTTGGCCGTCGCCCCGTCGGGCAGGACGAGGTCGTTCTTCCAGCTGCTGATCGTGCCGTGCACGCCGCGCGAGGCGTACTTCTTGGCGTCGAGGTGCATGTCACGGATGACGTAACCGGTGAGCCGTTCGGCGTCGCTCTGGTCGTAGATCGAGAAGCGCTTCGGGTAGCCGATCGCCTCGGCATCACGGCGCAGGATGCGCACGCACGCCGAGTGGAACGTGGACACCCACATCT
>JAYUAM010000879.1:0-1126 GCA_043741295.1 Acidimicrobiia bacterium | reverse complement strand
GCGTCCGGGCGCCACGATCGGCCTCGACGAGATCCGCCGCCACTTCGCAGGGCTGGGCGTCGCTCGCCAGAAGACCCCGGAGCATCTGGAGATCGTCGACGCATTGCCCCGCAGCCCCAGCGGCAAAGTCCGCAAGGTCGACCTGCGTGACCGGCTCCGGAACAACATCCTTGACTCCTGACGGCCGCCCGCGACGAGCCGTGGCGGCGTCCGTGCGCTACTTCGTGCGCGATGCGCTGCCCCAACTCAGCGAGCCGGCCGGCGCCTTCCAGCAGGCCTTTCAGCGGCCGGCTCGAAGTCGACGGTCGACTCAGCTTCCGGGTGGGGATACAGTGGGGATATGCCCAAGGTGCAGGTGTACCTTCCCGACGACCTCCATCAGGCCCTCACGCGGTTGGAGTTGGTGCCGTCCCACCTCCTCCAGGACGCTGTCCGCCACGAACTCGCTCGGGCCGAACGACGCCAGGCCGCGCTCGAATTGATCGCCGAGCTCGACGCCCGATACGGCTACCCGACCGAGCAAGAACTTGTGGTCGCGCGGGACTGGGCGGCCGGCATCACCGCACACCTCGAACCGGCCACGATCCACCCGCCGGCGGCGGCAAAAACGAAGAAGCGCCCGGCGACGCCAGCTCGGCCGGTCCGGTAGGCGTGGCCAGCGTGGTGGTCCTCGACACCGGCGCGCTGGGGACGCTCGCCGATCCCCGTCGTCGCCACCGCCTCCGTGCCCTCGCCGAGCAGGTAGCCGCTGGCCGGGTCGATCTGATCGTGCCCGCCATCGTGCTCACCGAGACGCTCACCGGCCGCCCGCACGATGCGCCCGCGAACCGGCTCCTCAAGACCGTGGCCATCGTCGACATCGACGAGCACCTCGCCCGAGCTGGTGCCTCGCTCCGCTATCGCGCCCGCACCGGCTCCGCCGTCGATGCAGTCGTTGCCGCGACCGCCATCGGCTACGAGCGCGCCGTGGTTCTCACCAGCGACCCCAATGACCTCAGCGCGCTCCTGGCCGACCGACCAACCGTCGTCGTCGAAGCGGTATGAGCCGGGTGCTCGGATCCGTGGCCCCAACCGCAGCGGCCAGCCACTCCGCATAGACCGTCCGATGTCGCGGGACGGTGCCCCA
>JAYUAM010000878.1:0-16076 GCA_043741295.1 Acidimicrobiia bacterium | reverse complement strand
GCACTGCCGCGGCCCGGGCGTTCGGGAACGGCGAGCAGAACGCACGCGCCGTGGGCTGTCGCCGGGAAGCGATGATCGGACGAACCTGCACGAGACGCTCCGAGGCGATTGTCGAGGACGGTCGAATCGGGGTGGGCGTGCTCGATCGACCCTTTCACCACCCTGCTTGGCTCGCCGTTGATCTCGCTAGTCGCGATGCTTGCTGCCGTTGTTGTCGACGACGTTCCAGAGACTTGCCGCGCCCGCTCCTCCTGCGCCTGAGAAGAGCACTTGGTCGGTGGCCGACGAGGCGCTGCCGAGGGCGAGGCCGGGGGTGAAGGTGTCGATCGGGGCGACGCAGTTGTCGAGGGCGCTCGTGGTGCAACTCGTCGCGGCGCCCGTGGTCGGCGTGTTGGCCGCACCGAAGATGCCGTGGGCGAGGTTGTCCGAGCCGTAGGAGGTCGAGATGTAGTCACCGACCATCCGACCCTGGCTCGTGTTGGCCGCCCACGTCGAGGTCATCCCGCTGATGATCGTCGGGGTCGAGGTCCAGGTGGCGCTGGCGTTGGCCGAAGAGATGAACCCGACGCTCAGCTGGGTGCTTCCTGACGGATAGAAGTAGTAGGTCAGCCCGAGTTGCGCCGTGGCGCCCGAGGTCGCCTTGTTGACGGCGAGACCTGGGATGAAGTGGTCGATGCCGCTGTTCGTGGCGTCGATCGGGACTCGGGTCACCGCCGACCAGCTCGTGCCGGTGGAGTTGAGCGAGTGCGCGATCACGATGTCGTTCGTCCGGCCGGCCTTGCGGAACCGGCTGTCCGCCCACGCGACGTACACCGTGCCGGCGCCGTCGATCTCGGCCGAGGGCAGCGGGCCTTCGCGCAAGCTGCCGGCGACCGTGTGATGCTGGATCGTGGCGACAGTGGTGACTGCGCTCCAGCTCGCCCCGCCGTTCGTGGAGTTGAACGCGCCGATCGCCGTCTCGTTGGCGTTGGCCGTCGGCACGATGACCGTGCCGTCCGGGCGCACGACCGGCTGGCCGCCGATGATGCCGGTGTTGTTGGTCGCCGCGACGCTCCAGGTGAGGCCACCATCGGTCGACGTGCTCATCTCCATGCGGTTACCGGCGCCGTTGTCGTCCCATTCGGTGTAGCAGTTGCCGTAGAACGGGCTGGTCGCGGTGTTGTCGCACACGATCCAATTCTTGTCGGGCGAGATCATCCCGGCGGTGTTGGGGATCGCGATCGGCGTGCCCCACGTCAGCCCGCCATCGGTCGAGCGGCTCGTGAGGACACCGACGCCCTTGACGCCACCGGCCTCGTTCAGCGGAAGCGTGGAGATCATCCAGACGTTGTCCTGGGCGTCGTAGGCGACCGCGGGATCGGTGGCCCTGTCGAACGTGCCACCACCCGTGTACTTCGTGAGGCCGGGCAGCAGGCCGGTCGTCCACGTCGCTCCGTTGTTCGTCGACGTGGCGAAGCCGATTGCGCAGGCGCCCCCGTCGAAGATTCGACCGACTTGGTAGGACGCGACGATCGTCGACCCGTTGGAGAAGCTGTCGGGCTCGACGTTGGCCTGGTGGTTCGTGGTGTTCGAGGCCGCACAGGTGGCTTGCGAGAATGGGTCGCTCGCGATCTGCAGCGCCGACGCCGCAAAGGCCGAGGGCGCCGGGATGGCGAACGAGACCATCAGGAGGGCGGCAGGCAGCGTGAGCAAGGACCGCCGGCGGATTTGGATTCGAGCGTTGGGTGTCGACATGGATATCTCCAGGTGAGATCAGATGAAATCAAAGGACGGGAACTATGACGATCAGCAGGCGACGATCGGTCAGCGCTGTTGAACGCGAACGTGTCGGTACGAGGATCGGAGATCAGCGAACAACATCCGTGGCGAAGCCCCGAACAGCACAACCTCGACGGGCCCCGGCCCGTCGAGCCCCAGATCGACCGCACCTCCTTGACCGCACGGTAACACCCGATCACCGCACCAACAAGGGACGTTCCGAGCCCTCGACCCTGGAGCCAGCGGTCGTACGGAGCGCCTCGGCGAACACGTCGGACGTCAGGCGACGTGCTTCGCCGTGACCCCTCGAAGCAGGAACTCGTAGCACGTCTTGCGCAGCTTCATGGCATGCACGGCGAGGTAGCGGTCGTCGCTCAGCTCGAGGAACGATCACCTCGAAGACGTTGCCCGAACCGTCCGGGCCGATCACCAGAATCCTGGGTGGGTCGCCGTCGAGGTCGAGATCAACCGAGCCGATCTCGTGGACGACCGGGGGTGGAGGACGTCGTCGTCGGTGATCCCGTGCTTTCGCGCCGATCGATGGACCTCGACACAGCGTCATCGAACGACGAAATGACCCGGAGCGCAAGCAACGCCGTCCGTGTTGGACTGAGCCGCGTCGTCAGCGGCCTTTCCAACGTCGACGGTCTCGGATCGACCAGTGGCCGCGACCTACCGGCTCGTGGCGAGCTCAATCTCGGCGGCGTTGCGATGGTCGACGATGCCGCCCAACCCGCGACGCCCGGTGCGCCCGGTGATGCCGTAGACGACGACGAACACGGCGAAGTTCACGAGCACGATCGTGGCGCCGGACGAGATGTCGAGGTGATAGCTCAGGTACATCCCGACGAGCCCGGCGAGGCCGCCGATCGTCGTGGACAGCACGAGCATGCGCTTGAAGGAGTTCGTCAGCATCCGGGCCACGACCGGGGGGACCACGAGCGCGGCGGCGATGAGCGTCACGCCGAGCACCTTCATGCTGGCGAGGATGGCGAAGCTCAGCAGCAGCATGAGCAGCGCGTCGATGCGGCCGGTGTTCACGCCGTACACGTCGGCCACCTCCGGGTCGAACGTGGTGAACAGCATCGGTCGGTAGAACGCCACGACCACGATGCCGGTCACGACGGCGACGAGGATCACGACCCACATGTCGGTGGTCGAGACGCCGAGCACGCTGCCGAACACGGTCGCCTCGATGCTCTGCTTGACCCGTGTGTACAGACCGAGCAGGGCGATGCCGAAGGCGAAGCTCGCCGTGGTGATCACCCCGATCGCCGCGTCGCCGCCGATGATGCGGCGGCGCGTCACGCGGCTCACGGCCACACCCGACGCCAGGCCCCACAGGCCGGCACCGACGAAGAAGTTCACACCGATCGCCGCGCACACCGCGGCACCGCCGAAGATCGCGTGCGAGAGCCCGTGCCCGATGTAGCTCATGCCCCGCAGGATGACAAACACCCCGAGCAGCCCGCACAGCGCGCCGGCCACCGTGCAGACGACGAGCGCGTGGCGCAGGAACTCGAACCGGAACGGCTCCACAAGCGTGTGCCACATCACGACACGCTCCCAAGGCGCTTCGTGCCGACGCGCCCTTCGACAACGAGCGGCATGCCGGCGTGCTCCAGCACCTCCATGGGCGCGCCGTAGGTGCGTTCGAGCACCTCGGGCGTGAGCACGTCACGCGGTGCGCCCTGGCCCATGATGCGCGTGTGGAGGCAGATCAGGTGCGGTAGGTGGGCGGCGATGCCGTTCAGGTCGTGCGTCGTCACGACGACGGCGAGGCCCTGGTCGTTGAGGTCGCCGAGCAGGTGGAGCACCTCGTGGCGCGTGCGCACGTCGACTCCGGACGTCGGCTCGTCCATCAGCAGGACGTCGGGGTTGCTGAACAGGGCGCGGGCGATGAACACGCGCTGCTGCTGCCCGCCGGAGAGTTGGCGGATGTGGCGCTCGGCGAGCTGCCCGATGCCGAGCCGTTCGAGCACGCTGAGCACGGCCGCCCGCTCGGTGGCGTTGGCCCACGGCCACCGTCGGCCGTTTCGGGCCGACATGAGCACGGCTTCGAACACGGTGACGGGGAAGTTCCAGTTGATCGTCTCCACCTGCGGCACGTAGCCGACGCGCAGGCCGGGCGTCGTGCACACCGATCCGGCCACCGGCCTGACGAGGCCGAGCAGCACGCGCAGCAGAGTCGTCTTTCCCGAGCCCGACGGGCCGACGAGACCGACGAAGTCACCCGGGCGTACGGCGACGTCGATGTCCTCGAGCACGGCCGGCCCGTTGCCGTAGCGGCACGTGACACCGCTGAGGGCGACGAGTGGAGCGATCGACGGGACTCGTTCGGGGGACAACTGGGCGGCGGTCATTGCGGGTACTCCGCGTTGTCGTTCGCCACGTCGCTGGCGTCGAACGCGTTCAGCTTCGTGGCGTCGCCACCGAGGCTCGACACCATCGTGACGAAGTCGAACTTCATCAGGCCGAGGAACGAGTGGTCGGGGTCGCCGGGACCGCCGGGCAGATCGTCGTCGCGCAGCTTGTCGACGTAGGTGATGCCAGCCTCCTTGCCGATCTGGGCGAGCACCGGGCTCGGGAAGACCTCGGAGCCGAAGATCGCCGGCACCTTCTCGGCCTTGATCTGCGTGATCAACGCGGCGACCTCCTTGGGAGTCGGGTCCTCGAAGCTCGACACCTGGATGGCGCCGATCACCTTCCACCCGTAGTGGGCAGCGAAGTAGGCGTAGGCGTCGTGATACGTGAGGAGCTTGCGGTTCGCCGGCGGCATCGAGGCGGTGGCGTCCTTCATGAGTTGGTCGAGGGTGTCGATCTTGGCGGCGTAGCGATCGAGGTTGCCGCGGAAGTAGGCGGCGTTCGCCGGATCGGCCTTGGCCATCGCCGACGCGGCGATCGCCGCGTAGCACCGCGCCATCGGCGGGTTGGTCCACAGGTGCGGGTTCGGCTTCCCGCCGTCCTTCGGGAACGAGAAGTCGTAGATGTACTCGTCCTGGCTGATCGTCGACGTGCCGAGCTCGATCACCTGGCCGCCCTTGCCGAGGTTCTGCGTGGCGATCTTCTTGGTGGGATCCTCGAGCTTCAGCCCGTTGACGAACACGACGTCGGCCGTCGACATGAGCTCGGCCACACTCGGCTTCGGCTCGTACGTGTGGGAGTCCTCGCCCTCCGGGATGATGCCGTGAACCTCGGCGCGGTCGCCGGCGATGTTGGCGACGATCGACGTGATCGGCGCGACCGTGGTGACCACCTGCAGCTTGTCGCCGGCCGATGGCCCGTTCGCCGCGGCACCGGCGGTGCCGGCCACCGACGGGCACGTGAACGCCGCGACCTTCGCCTCAGCCGACGACGCGTCGGCTGTCGTGCCGTCGCTCGCCGCGCCCACGGCCGCGGTCGGGCTCGTGGAACTGCCGCACGCCGCCACCGTCGCGAGGGCCGCTGCTAGTACGGCCGGCGCCCATCGACGCTGCATGGTCATCTCCGTCACGGTACCGTCGGCCCCTCGCCATCGTTGCATCCAGCTCGCAACAATCTGGGAGTTCTCCGTCACGCTCCGAGGGCCCGGATCACCGGCCCCGGCGTCGTCCAGTTGCACAACGGGCGGTCCGTGCCGGGCCGGGCGCGACGCCGTAGATTCGTACCCACCAGGAAGGCGTTGCATGACCACAACGGGTTTCGACCCGCGGGTTCCCCCGCTCGACGAGGCCGACGCGCTCGCCCGCCTGCGGGCCGGCGGCGGTCGCATCACCCGGTCGCGGCGCGATCTCGTCGCCTACTTCTTCGCCGACGGACCGGCCGTCACGGCCGAGGGCCTGGCGGCGGCCTTCCCGACAGTGGACCCGGCCACGATCTACCGCACCGTCAACGCGCTCGAGCACGCTGGCATCGTGGAACACACGCACCTTGGTCACGGACCGGCCACGTACCGGCGGGCGGGGGCGACGACGATCCCGGTCGTATGCGAGACGTGCGGCGCACGGCTCGACCTGCCCCGCAAGGAGTTCGACAAGTTCGCCGCGCGCCTGCAGGCGGCGCACGGGTTCCGCATCGCCCTCCACCACTTCGCCATCACCGGCTCGTGCGAGCACTGTGGAGCGCCAGGCGAGAACGCGCCTCGCCGCCGTTCGCGGCCATCCGCTATTTCGTAAGCGAAGGCTTGTGAAATCATCGGGCTCGGCGTACAGTCCGCGGCATGGAGCCGCTCCGGTTCGTGCCGTATCACCGACTCGGCGACACGCCGAACGTCGTCGTCGACGGCGGTCCGGTGCCGTCCACCGTGCTCACGCTGTCGCACTGGCCCGGCAGCCCGACACCGGTCGACCTCCGAGAGGACCTGTCGGCCCAGATCGCCTTTCGCGCCCTTGAACGTCCCGCGCTGTTCGACGGTGTCGGTGTCGTCTCGAACAACCACTTCGACCAGGACGGCCTGGCGAGCGTGTTCGCCCTCGTCGAACCGGAACTGGCCGTGGCGCGTCGTGACCGCATCATCGACGTCGCACGGGCCGGCGACTTCGCCACGTTCCACGATCGCGATTCGGCGCGCATCGCGTTTGCGCTCGCCGCCTACGCCGATCCCGAACACTCGCCGCTCGACGCCGAGGTCTTCGCCGGGAACTACGACGACCAGTGCGGCCGACTCTACGAAGCACTCCTTCCCGGCTTCGCCGCGCTGGTCGACGCGCCGTCGTCGAGCCGCGCACTCTGGGAGGCCGAGGACGCCCACCTGACCGAGAGCCTCGCGGCCATCGCCGCTCGCACGGTGGTCGTCGAGGAGATCCCGGCCGTGGACCTCGCCGTCGTCACGGTGCCGACCGCCTGGGCCGACCGGGTCACGTCGCGCTTCACCATCGCCCGCACCGAGGCCGTGCATCCCGCGGCGGTCAACCAGTCGACCTCATGCCTCCGGCTGCTCGTGGTGCACGACGAGCGGTACCGCCTCGAGCTGCGTTACGAGAGCTGGGTCATGTTCTGCTCGCGCCCGGTGCTCGCCCGGCCCGACCTTCGCGTGCTCGCCGCCGAGCTCGACGATGCCGAGCCCGGTTCCACCCGGTGGACGGCCGACCCACCTGGCGCCCTCACGCCGATGATGACGACCGACGGGGCCGTGAGCGGTCTGACACCCCTCGATCTCCGGGCGCGTGTTGTCGCGTTCCTCGCCGACGCACCGGCGGCCTGGGACCCGTACTTGCCCCGGTAGGCCCCCGTCCCGGTTTGCCCGTCGCCCGAACGGGTACTGCGTAGTGCATGAACCTCTCGCGGTCCTCGATCACGGCCGCGTTGCTCGTGCTCGTCTTCGTGCTGTTGGGCATCGGCATCGCGGTGGTCGTACTGGTGCCGAGCGGCTTTCCGGAGCGGGTCGTCGCGCTCGCCGCCGGGTGCGGGCTGGCGTTCGGCATGGTGTCGGCCGCCGGCCACCTGGCGACGCAGCTCCGCCTACCTCGCCGGCTGTCCGTCACCGAGGTCATTCCTGTCGAGGTGGAACGGACGACGTTGACGAGCGGCATCGACGTGTGGCCCGACCCGACCGCTCCGGCCGGGCGGCCGACGGCGCCGACTTCGTTGCCGCGGTAGTGCGCCCCCGCTAGAGCAGCAGGCGTCGACGGCTCTCGAAGTCCTCGCGGTTGATGTAGGCCCCGCACATCGTTCGCTGGCCGGTGTAGGCGCCGCGACCGTGGAGCACGCGCCAGTTGTCGAACAGCATCGCGTCGCCCGGACGAAGCACGTGGCTCCAGCGCAGCTCGTCGCTGTTGGCGAGGTCGTCGAACGCCCGTAGTGCGTCGTAGAGCGCCACCATCTCGTCGGCCGGCAGGAGGAACGGTGCACGGTCGGCGTTGTTGTACGACACCTGCACGAGGTTGCCGTTGTGGTCGTGGCGGAACACCGGCCGAGCGGCCATCAGATGTGAACCGTCACCGATGTACTGACCGGGGATCGCGACGCGCGAGAGCAGCGCGAACATCTCCGGTTCACGCTCGCGCATCATCGCCGCGATGGTGAGGCCGTCGACCATCGTCGACTCGCCACCGGTCCCTTCGAACTTCAGGCAGTGCAGCATCTGCAGGCCGGGCGCGTCGTGGCTGTAGGTGCCGTCGGTGTGCGCCGGCAGGTACACGCTGGTGTACGCGAGGTCGGCCCGTTTCAGGTCGGCGGTGAACTCCCAGAACCCACCGAAGATCGTCTCGCGTACGTAGCCGATGCGTCGGATGAGGCGTTCGGTCGCGCCGGCGTCCGGTGGGGTCCCCGTGACGATCGCGAAGCCCCATCGGGCCACGATCGACAGCCAGTCGCGCACGCCGGCATCGTCGGCGATCACGCGCTCGTGCTCGATGCGCAGCGACGCGTCGCCGATCGAGCTGGCGTCCCAGGTCGTGCGGTCGGCGGTAGTGCCGAGATCGACCGGGCCCTGCCGGCGGAAGCGGTGCAGAAACGTCACCGGCAGATCGGAGCGGCCGGCCCTGTCCCCGTCCCACTCGATGCACACCCGTCCGTTCGCCGTCGTCACCGTGCCCGGTCGCAGGTCCCGCCGGAGCGATGCCGTCTCGAGCTGGCGTTGCTGCGTCACCGGGTGCAACGTGGCGTCGTCGTGGGCGTGGTCGCGCAGCCAGAGCCACGGGTAGCGGCTCTTCTCGCCGTCGGCCCATATGACGCACAGCCCGTCGTCCGTCGCTTCGATCCGCTCGATGGTGACCATGTCCCCCACTGTGCCATCCCGGGCTGCCGCGCCGCGAGCCGACGGGCTACCGTCCGCTGTCGGCGGGCACCGGCGGCGGCGCCCGCGTATGGCCCGGATCGGAGGATCGGTGACATGGACGACGACAGCGACGCAACCCTGAGCACGCCCGACTTCTACGACTACGCATGGCACCCGCTGGTGCGCGTCGAGCGCGACGACGACGGGTTCGTCGTGGTGGCCTGGGCCGACGGCCGCGAGCTTGCGTGCTACTCACTCTGGCTCGTCGAGAACGCACCGGGGCGCGGGATCGAGCCGGCGTCGCGCGAGTCCACGATCGATCCGGGTCAGCTCCCGGCGACCGACTGCGTGCGGGCCGCCGCCGTCGGGCCGCGTGGCGAGCTCGTCGTCACGTGGGATGACGGTGCGCGTTCGTCGATCCACCCGGGCTGGCTTCGCCACGTGGCCGACGGTCGTCACCTTCCGGGTTCGTACCTGCCGGAGCGCGCGCGGTGGACATCGTCCACCTTCACCGAGCCGCCGTCACTCGACGGCAGCGCCGTGCTCGACGACGATGCGGTGCTCGGCGAGTGGCTGTCGCTCCTGTGCCACTTCGGTCTCGCCCGATTGCGCAACGTCCCCGCTACCGAAGGGTTTCTGCAGGAGCTGATCGAACGCATCGGGCCGATCCGCGGTTCGAACTTCGGCAAGATCTTCAGCGTCCGCTCCCGTGTCGATCCCGACTCCACTGCGTACACCGGGCTCAACCTCGGCCAGCACACCGATCTGCCGACGCGCGAGACGCCACCCGGCTACCAGTTCCTGCACTGCGTCGAGAACACCGTGGCCGGTGGATGGTCGCGCATGACCGATGGCCTCGCCGTGGTCGCCGAGCTGCAGGCGCACCACGCCGACGATTACGAGGCGCTCACGACGCTCGACTGGGTCTGGTTCAACCGTCAGCGCAACGAGGACCACCGCTGGGTCGGCCCGGTGATCGACCATGGCTCGCGCCACCAGCCACTCGGCCTGCGGGCGTTCTACCCGGTGCGCGGCTTCCCGCACATGGCGGCCGCCGATGTTCCGCGGGCCTACGCCGCGCTCCGCCGGTTCTCGGCGGTGGCCCACGACCCGCGGTTCCAGATCCGTTACCCGTTCGCGCCAGGCGACCTTGTCGGTTTCGACAACCGCCAGATCCTCCACGGACGCGACGCCTTCAATCCGGGTCGCGATCCCGGCGACGGCGATACCGGCGACGGCTCGCGCTTCCTGCGTGGCTGCTACCTCGACCAGGACGACCTGTTCTCACGCCTGCGCGTGCTGCGTCGGGGCGCCGAGATGCGCTGACGTCACCGCCGCGGGTCGATGGCGTCCTGCTCCTCGAGCCACGCGCGTTCGAGGGCGGCGAGCAGTTCCTCGGGCACGTCGTCGATTCTCAGTGCGCCGACGAGACGCACGGTGGTGCGGAGCTGGGCGAGGTAGTTGTGGCAGTCGGGGCAGTTCGCCGAGTGCTTCTCCACCAGTCGGGTCGGGCGCGGCGGAAGTGTGCCGTCGAGGTAGGCGGACGCGAAGTCGACGAACTCCTGACAGGTGATTCGGCGACGCAGCGAGATCATCCGAGCCGCTCCTGCTCGATGCGTAGCCGCAACGCGTTTCGGGCCCGGTGGAGCAGCACCCGCTGGTTGGTGTCCGTGATGCCGAGCAGGTCGGACACCTCGCGCGCCGACCATCCCTCGATGTCGCGCAGCACGAGCACCTCCCGGCGCAGGACGGGAAGCTCGTCGATGGCGGCGAGGATCGTGGCGCGTGTCTCCGCCGACTCTTGGCGGATCTCGGGGTCGTCCTGCCAGGGGGCCACCGGTGTGCGCCAGCGACCGCGGCCCGGCCGGCCGATGAACCGGTCGACTGGCACGACCGTGCAGCCGTCGGTGCCGGTCGCGATCGCCTGCACCTGATCGGGGCGGCGCCCCTCGTCGGCGCCGCGCGATCGCGCCCGGTTGACGAGGATGGCGAAGATCCACGATCGCACACTGGAGCGACCCTCGAAGGCGGCGATGCCGCGGATGACGGCGAGCCACGTCTCCTGGACGACCTCCTCGGCCGTCGATCGGTCGGACACGAACGTCCCCGCGACGCGCAGCATCGACGCGTGGTTGCGCTCGACGAGGGCACGGAAGGCGACGGCGTCGCCCTTGCGCAGAAGCGCGACGAGACCCGACTCGTCGTCCGCCCCGATGTCGGCGTCGTGGCTCGCGCGGTCCCCCACGCGCCCAGTCTGGCAAAGGTTCGCCCCAGCACACATGCGGGTGGCGTGCCGACGAGCGTCAGCGGGGGCGGCGCCCGGCGAACAGGATGCGCTTGAACGGGTAGAAGTACGGACGCTGGTCGCCGAGCTCGGCCACGAGTCGGCGGCGGTACACCTCGACGAACTCGCCGAAGCGCTCGCCGGGAAGGTACGGCTTGAACCGCGTGACGCTTGTGCCCTTCGTCCACTCCGCGACATCGCTGGTGCTGGCGAGGTGGTGGCCGTACACCTGAAGGCGGACGTGCTGGCGTTCGTAGCCGAGCGTCTCGAGCAGCTCCGCGTAGGCGACCGGGGTGAGCACGTTGGCGGCCACGACATCGACCGGCGCCCGGCCGCCTGGCGCGGCGGCGAAGGCGGCGGCGAACTCGTCGCTCGCTGCCACTTCGGTGGCGACGAGGTGCGAGGGGTGGTCGTGGTTCGCCGGTACCTGAACGGCCAGTTGTCCGCCGGGTGACAGCGCCCGGGTCCAGCGGGCGAGAACGCCCGCGTGGTCGGGCACCCACTGCAACGACGCGTTGGCGACCACGACATCGACATCGCCGGTGCTGGTCCACGTGCCGATGTCGACCGCCGCGAACCGTGTCTGGTCGCCGGCGTGGGCGGCGGCCCGTTGGAGCATGGCGGCGGAGTTGTCGAGCCCGAGTACGTCGCCTGCCCGCAGCCGCTCGGCCAACGTCGCCGTCAGCTCGCCGCTGCCACACCCGAGGTCGACGACCCGGCCGCGGCCTCGACCGTCGAGCGGGTCCAACATCGCCGCGAGGTCGTGAAACGGCTGCGCCCGTTCGGCGGCGAAGCGTTCATACTGGGTCGGGTCCCACGAGTCGGCGGCCATTGACAACTTGTATTATACTTGTCTACGTGTGGTCAACGGGCGGTGGAGCATTGGCCAGGTTCGCTGGGCTGGCTCCGTGTGGTTACCGGTCGGTAGCGTCCCACCCATGGAGCAGATACGCGAGGCGATTCTGGCCGGTGTCACGGGCGACGAGCTCGCCGCCCTTCCCCTGCCGGACCACTACCGGGCGGCGTTCGTCCGCCGTGACGAGATGGCGATGTTCGAGGGCCTCGCGTCGGCCGACAAGGACCCGACGCGGAGCCTGCACGTCGACGACGTGGCGACGCCCGAGCTGGCGCCCGACGAGGCCTACGTCGCGGTGATGGCGAGTTCGATCAACTTCAACACGGTGTGGACGTCGATCTTCGAGCCGCTCCCGACGTTCGGCTTCCTCGATCGCCTCGCCAAGGAGAGTGTGTGGGGCCAGCGTCACGCGCTCCCGTACCACGTCGTCGGCTCCGACGCTTCGGGCGTCGTGTTGCGCGTCGGCTCGGCGGTGCGCGATTGGAAGCCAGGTGACAAGGTCACGATCCACTGCAACCACGTCGACGATCAGGATCACACTGCGCACGACGATTCGATGATGGCGGCCAACCAGCGCATCTGGGGGTTCGAGACGAACTTCGGTGGCCTCGCCGACCTCACCGTCGTGAAGGCCAACCAGCTGATGCCGAAGCCCTCGCACCTGACGTGGGAGGAGTCGGCCGTCAACGCGCTGTGCAACTCGACGAGCTACCGCATGCTCGTCGGGCGCAACGGCGCGCGGATGAAGCAGGGCGACACCGTGCTCGTGTGGGGCGCGTCGGGCGGCATCGGCGGCTACGCCGTTCAGTACGTGCTCAACGGTGGCGGCACGCCGATCGGCGTCGTCTCGTCGCCCGAGAAGGCGGCGCTGCTCAACGAGCTCGGCGTCGAAGCGGTGATCGACCGCAAGGCCGACCGCTACCGCTTCTGGAAGGACGCCACGACGCAGGACGAGAGCGAGTGGCGACGCTTCGGCAAGCGGGTCCGTGAGGTGTCGGGCGGCGAGGACCCCGACATCGTGTTCGAGCATCCCGGGCGCCAGACGATGGGCGCGTCGATCTTCACGTGCAAGCGCGGTGGCACGGTGGTCACGTGCGCGGCCACGTCCGGCTACATGGTGGAGTTCGACAACCGGCACTTCTGGATGAAGCTCAAGCGCCTCGTCGCCAGCCACTTCGCCAACTACTCGGAGGCGTGGGCGGCCAACAAGCTCATCTCGCAGGGCCGCATCCAACCGCTGCTGTCGGCGGTCCACCCGCTCGAAGAGACCGGGGCCGCCGCGCTCAAGATCCACCGCAACGAGCACGAGGGCAAGATCGGCATCCTGTGCCTCGCGCCCCACGAGGGCCTCGGCATCGACGACGCCGAGAAGCGCGCCCGCATCGGCGAGAACAAGATCACGCTGTTTCGCCGCCACGGTTGACCCGTGAGGTCCGCCGCCGGCTATTGACTATGGGTTAGCCATATCCAATACTTCGAGGATGGGATCCGCCGTCGCAACCGGTTCGCGGGCGTATCGGTCGAGCCATCGCGAGGGGCAGGCGCGGCGTACCCGTCAACGCATGATCGCCGCAGCCACGACGATCTTCCTCGATGGCGGCTACGCCGCCGCCACGATGCGGGCTATTGCGGGTGGCGCCGGCGTCTCGGTACCGACGGTGGAATCGACGTTCGGTACGAAGGCACGCGTGCTCAAGGCGGCGATCGATGTTGCGATCGTCGGCGACGACGAGCCCGTCGCCGCGCTCGACCGACCGTGGACCGAAGCGGCCCTGGCTGCGTCCACCGCTGCCGAACTGCTCGCTGTGGTCGCTGGCGTCCTCGGTCCCGCGCAGGCCCGCTCGGCCGGTCTCGTCCTCGCCGCGTTCGAGGGCGGGGGGACCAACGCCGAGTTGGCCGAGCTCTCGGCGCAGCTCACCGCGCAGCGAGCCGTGACCGCCGGATGGCTCGTCGACCGCCTCGCCGCCGTTGCTCCGCGCCGGACGGAGCTCAACCGCGAGGACGCGATCGACACCGTGTGGATCGTCATGGACCCGGCGGTCTTCGCGCGGCTCACCCGGCACCGCGGCTGGACCGTCGAGCACTACGAACACTGGTTCGCGGAGTCGATCACGCGACTGATCGTCGGCGCAGTGACGCCTATTCCGACCAAGGTCGTCGTGCCCAACCGACCCAAGCCACCGGCCAGGCCGGAAACAGGAGCATCACATGAGCAGCAGTGACGAACGACCGTCCGGACAGCACCCGCGCCACGGCCAGCTCGGGTACCTCCAGCTGCCGGCGCTCGACATCGCCCGGTCGGCGGCGTTCTACGAGGCGGTCTTCGGCTGGTCGGTCGACCTCACCTACGCCAGCTTCGAGGCGCCGGGCATGATCGGCCAGTGGACGACCGACCGGGCGCCGTGCACCACCGGTGGGCCGGTCGTGTGGATCTGCGCCGATGCGATGGCGCCCACGCTCGAACGCATCGCCGACCACGGCGGCACAGTGCACGGGCCGCCTCAGCTCGACGGCGGCGAACGTTGGCTCGTCGAGTTCGACGACCCGGCCGGCACCCGTCTCGGCGTCGTCTTCCCCGTTCGCGCCGCGCAGTCGCAGACGCTGCTCACCGTGCGCGATGTCGAGGCGTCGAGCCGGTGGTACCAGGAGTTGCTCGGGTTCCAGAGCGACCACGGCGGCCCGCACTACGAGCGGCTGCTGTCGGGCGGCGTGCTCGTCCTCCAGCTGCACCACTGGGAGACCGAGCACGACCATGGACGCATCGGCGACCCGGATGCGGCCGTTGGCAACGGCGTGCTCGTGTGGTTCGGCGACACGCCCGACTTCGACGGCGTCGTCGAACGGGCGGCCGGGTTGAACGCCATGATCGTGATGGCGCCTCATCGCAACCCGCCGTCGGGCGAGGGCAACGGGCCCGGCCATCGTGAGGTGTGGATCAAGGACCCGGACGGCTACACCGTGGTCGTGGCGAGCCCCGACGGCGAAGCGTTCGAGCCGTAGCCGTAGCCGGGCCGCCGTGGGTGAGGCATCGCATCATCGGTGAGTGAGGCCTTCGAGAACGGCCATCGCGTCCCCGACGCGGTCGCGGGGGACGAGCAGGTGGTCGTGGAACCGGCCGGCGATCACGTTGGCGCTGATGCCGACCTCGGTCAGTGCCGCGCTCACGGCTGCGGTCAGGCCGACGGCGGCGAGGTCGGAATGGACCTGCAGCGTGATCCAGGCCGCCACGAAGTCGTAGGGGAGGCTGTGAGCGTCGGCCACCGACCGCTCGACGACGTAGCTGACGCCCTCGGCCTCGCGGACCATGGCGTGCGCCGCAAGATCGGGTAGGTCTGCCTCCGCGCCGACGAACACGAACGCGCCGGGCACGAACACCGGTCGCATCGATCGGAGCAGTTCGTCGAGATCGGTGACGCCTGACATCGTGTGGCGCGAGGAGCCGGCGGATCAGACGGCGCGGACGCCGACCGAGCCGAGGTGGCCGAAGGTGGCGCGCACATGCGTGCCTGGCGTGAGCGCCACCGCATTCGTGAGGCCGCCCGAGAACACGATCCATCCGGCCTCGATCGCCTCGCCGCGCCCGCCGAGCCAGTTGGCGAGCATCGCCACCGCATCAGCCGGATGACCGACGCTCGCCGCGCCGGCCGCCGTCGTCTCGATCTCGCCGTTCACTTCCAGCACCAGGCCCACGAGCGCGAGGTCGAGCTCATCGGGCACCACGTACTTCGGGCCCATCACGATGCGCGCCTCGGAGGTGTTGTCGGCCATCACGTCGGCGGCGGTGAACTTGAAGTCGGCGTAGCGGCTGTCGATGATCTCCAGCCCGCAGCACACCGCGCGCGTGGCGGTGATGACGTCGCCGGCGGTGATGCCCGGGCCGCGCAGCTCCTCACCGATGACGAACACGATCTCGGGCTCGCAGCGCGGGTGGATCAGCTCGCTCACCACGATCGGATCATCGGCCGGGTGGACGCCGTTCGAGAACAGGCGCCCATACCCAGGCTCGGCGACCGACATCTGCACCTGTTTCGCCTTCGAGGTGAGGCCGAGCTTGGCGCCGATCATCCGCTCGCCGGCGGCGACGCGACGACGCGAAAGCTCGTCCTGGATCTCGTAGCCCTGGGCCACCGTCAGCTCTGGATGATTCGCGGTGATCGGGCCGATGGCGACGCGGTCGCGCCGGGCAGCCTCGAGCACGTCGGCCAGTTCGGTGATCAGCGTCATCAGCGGGCCCCGGCGCCGGCAGGAGTGGCGCTTGCCGCGTCCCGCTCGGCGGCGAGCTCGGCGGCGATCATGATGATCTGGTCCTCCTGGCCACCCACGAGCTTGCGCTCGCCGCAGCGGATCAGGATGTCGGCGCCGCGCACGCGGTAGGCCTCGGCGGCGCGGTAGGCGTGCTTCAGGAAGCTGGAGTAGACGCCGGCGTAGCCCATCGTGATCGCCATCCGGTCGAGCAGGCACTCGCCGTCCATGATCGGGCG
>JAYUAM010000877.1:0-3079 GCA_043741295.1 Acidimicrobiia bacterium | reverse complement strand
GCCTGCTCGAACGCCTTCGCCTCGGCCGTGAACGACCCGGTGAGCGACGCGGCGGCGAGCACCACGACCTCGCCCGTCACCGTGGCGACGGTGGTGGTGGGCGCCGCCGTGGTGGACGGGGCTGTCGTCGCAGCCGCCGTGGTCGGCGCCGCACTGCTGGTGACGATCACCGGCGCGGTCGCCGCTGCGGTCGAGGCCGTGGTCGATGCGCTGGAACTGCCGCATGCGGCGATGCCGAGGGGCGCGGTTACGAACGAGAGAAGGAGAGCTCGTCGGTTCATTGAGCCAGAGTAGTCAACAGTTGACTACTCGGCCCCAGGCGGGAGCGCGGGCCTACCAGCCCGGTCAGCCGCCGACCGGACCCGGGTCAGTCGAACTGACCCGGTCTGGAGACGCATATGTCCTCAATACGGGACAGTTCGACTGCCTTGCCAGGCGGGGGCAGGGCGGGGGCGAGAGCCGAGCGGCGTCGATCAGGACTTCGCAGCGAGCCGTTCGGCGCGTTGCTTGAAGAAGGCGTCGATGTCGCCGAACTGGGGCTGCCCCTCGAACTTCTCGATCGTGTAGGCCACGATCTCGTCGTTCGACTTCGAGAAGTCGAGCGGCTCGCCCTGCGGCTGCTGCACGTGCCAGGGGGTGTCGAGGAACACCTCGACGCCGTTGAACTCCGGGTCGCGGAAGTAGACCGACCAGGCGTTCCCATGGGTGAGTGGGATGATCTGGGTCACCTCGTCGTGAGCGGCCACGGTGTCGTGCAGCGCCCGCAGATCGTCGAGCGTGCCGCTCGACCGGAACGCCACGTGGTGGGTGTTGTTCGACGGCTCGGGCTTCTCGCGACCGGTGATGAAGGCCACCTGGTGGTGGGCGTTCGCCGTCTGCGACATGAAGACGATCTCGCTGATCTCGAACGGTCCGCCGAGTGGGCCGCGATCGGTGACCTCGAAGCCGAGGACGTCGGAGTAGAACCCGATCATCTTGTCGACGTCGTGCACGTAGATGACGGTGTGGGCGACTTCGAGTCGCAGTGCGTTCCCCATGACCAAACGGTACAACGCCCGCCCAGCGCTGACCATCCGCCCAGGGCCCGCCGCCGACGGACGACCTGCAACGATGCGGGCATGGCCGAATTAACGCCCGTCCCGCCGTCGTCTCCGTTGCCTGCTCCGCTGCCGGCTCTGCTCCCGGCTCTGCTCCCGGCCAGTGGTCGGGTCGCCATCGTCACCGGCGCCGGCACGGGCATCGGGCGGGCGGTTGCCCTCCGACTTTCGGGCGACGGGTTCGCCGTCGTCGTCGCCGGCCGTCGCCCCGAACCGCTCGACGAGACCGCCGGCCTGCTGCGCGACGTCCGGCCCGACGCCGTGGTGCTCGCCGTCCCCACCGACGTCACGTCGGCATCGTCGGTGGCCGCGCTCTTCTCCGCCGCAGAATCGGCGTACGGCCGCGTCGACCTGCTGTTCAACAACGCCGGCGCCGGTGCGCCGCCCGTGCCGGTCGAGGACCTCACGCTCGAGCAGTGGCAGGCGGTCGTCGACGTGAACCTGACGGGCTCGTTCCTGTGCGCGCAGGCGGCGTTCCGGTTGATGAAGCGCCAGACGCCGTCGGGTGGCCGCATTGTGAACAACGGGTCGATCTCGGCCCACACCCCGCGACCGAACTCGGCGCCCTACACCGCCACGAAGCACGCGATCACCGGCCTGACCAAGGCACTCGCGCTCGACGGTCGTGCCCACGGCATCACCTGCGGGCAGATCGACATCGGCAACGCCGCCACCCCGATGACCGCTCGCATGGGCTCCGGCGTGCTCCAGCCCGACGGCACGAGCCGCGTCGAACCGACGTTCGACGTCGCCGACGTCGGTCGGGCCGTGTCCTACATGGCGAGCCTGCCGGCCGATGCGAACGTGCTCTTCATGACCGTGATGGCCAACGAGATGCCGTTCGTCGGCCGCGGCTGACGACGCGCCGCATCCGGGCGGTCGGGCCGGCGCGGGTCGTTCGCCGCTGTCGTTCGCGGCCTGGTCCGTTGGTATCGTCGGAGGATCGACTCCCATGACGAACTGATCGTTGTCGGTCGCTACGACCCGGCCGAGGTGGCGGCGGCGAGCCACGCCAGCGCGGTGCAGGCGCATCCGGTGCCCGTCGCCGTCGTCGGTGACCGTCGCCCGGTGTCGGCCCGTTCGGTCGTCCTCGTGTTCGCCATCGGCACCGCATGGCTGTTCGGCATCTGGGCCGTGTGGTCGCTGCGCGGGATGATCACCTGGACCGTCATCGCCGGCTTCTTCGCCATCGTGCTCAGCCCCCTGGTCGACCGGACGCAACGTCGGTTCCACGTACGCCGCGGCATCGCTGTTGGCATCGTTGTGCTCATCACGCTCGGCGTCCTAGCCGCGGTCATATCCGCGTTCGTGCTGCCGGTCGCCCGTCGGGCGCCGTCGATCGCCAACGATCTGCCCGGTCTCGTCGACCAGGCGGCCCAGGGTCGCGGGCAGGTGGGCAACCTGATGGTGCGGCTGCATCTCGTGCAGTGGGTGCAGGACCATCACCAGCAGATCAATGGCTGGGTCTCCGGCCTCGGCGCGCGTTCCTTGTCGCTCGCCACGTCGGCGTTCTCCGGCGTGTTGTCGGCGCTGACGATCGTTGTGCTCACGATCTTCTTCCTGCTCCACGGGCCGACGATGGTGTCGAGCGTCGACGAGCTACTCCCGATGCGTCACCGCGAGCGCATGCGGGCTCTGGCCAACGACGCGTCGCACGCGATGAGTGGCTACATGCTCGGCAACTTCCTCATCAGCCTCATCGCCGGATCGACGGCGCTGGTCACGCTGCTGGTGCTCGGTGTGCCATACGCCCTCGTGCTCGCGGCGTGGGTGGCGTTCGCCGACCTCATCCCGCTCGTCGGCGCGACGATGGGCGCGATACCGGCCGTGTTCTTCGCGTTCCTGCACTCGACCACGAGTGGCATCGCCGCACTCGTGTTCTTCGTCCTCTACCAGCAGTTCGAGAACTCGGTGATCCAGGTGGCCGTGATGCGCCGCACCGTGAAGGTCAACTCGTTGACCGTGATCCTCAGCGTGCTCGC
>JAYUAM010000876.1:0-1132 GCA_043741295.1 Acidimicrobiia bacterium | reverse complement strand
CGACGGCGCCGGGGGAGCGCCGGCCGGGTGCGGCGGCGACGAACGGTGCGAGCAGTGGGTCGGCGCCGAGCACGGCGTCGACGGCCTGGGGGTCGGCGTCGAGGTCGAGCAGGCGGCGGCAACGGGTGACTGCGGCGGCGAGGTCGGCGAGATCGCCGAGCCGGAGCGTGCAGGCGACGTATCCGTCGGCCGGTTGCAGCCCGACGGTGGCGAGGCCGTGGGGCAAACGAAGGACGCGCCGGTACTCGGCGCCGTCCCACGATTCGAGCCCCGCTACCGCACGATCGCCGAGGAACGAGAACAGCGCGGCTGGCGCGAACGGCGGGCGGTACGGCAGGCGCAACGCGAGTGTGCCGGGCGTCGAGGGCGTGTGTCGGTCCCGCGCTCGACGACTGCCGTCGCGCAGCGCCGTGGGCGTCGATGCGAACACCTCGCGCACGGTGTCGTTGAACTGTCGGATCGACGCGAATCCGGCGGCGAAGGCGATGGCGCTGAACGCCAGATCGGTCGTCTCGACGAGCACGCGAGCCGTCTGGGCGCGCTGCGCCCGCGCGAGCGCGAGCGGGCCGGCGCCGACCCCCTCGGTGAGCTGCCGGTTGAGGTGGCGCTCGCTGTAGCCGAGCCGACTGGCGAGCCCGCTGACACCTTCGCGATCGACGACGCCGTCGGCGATCAGGCGCATCGCCCGTCCCACGAGATCGTCCCGGTGGTTCCATTCGGGCGAGCCCGGGGTCGCATCCGGCCGGCAACGCTTGCACGCTCGGAACCCGGACGACTGGGCGGCTGCCGCCGTGGGGTAGAAGCGCACGTTCGTGCGCTTCGGCGTGATCGCCGGGCAGCTCGGCCGGCAGTAGATGTGGGTCGACGTGACGGCGACGAAGAACCAGCCATCGAACCGCGCGTCGCGACTCTGCACGGCGCGGTAGCAACGTTCGGGATCGTCGATCATGACTCCATCCTCGTCGGTTTCCCGGTGTCTGCCTAGCGGAAATCAGACAGGCCGATGGAACGGCCTCGCATGCTAGGCATCGTGGTCGTGCTGCTCGCCACCGTGCTCGCCCTCGGTGCCGCGGTGGTGCATGCCGGATGGAACCTGTCGGTGAAGCACACGACGGCCGATCGGTACCTGATG
>JAYUAM010000875.1:0-7251 GCA_043741295.1 Acidimicrobiia bacterium | reverse complement strand
CGCGCGAAGAACTGGTCGCCACGTGCACGCTGCTGCTCTTCGGTGGCCACGAGACCACGACCAACCTGATCGCCAATGGGACTCGCGCGCTGCTGCAGTTCCCCGACCAGCTGTCGGCGCTGCGCAGCGACCCGCAGCTGATGCCGACGGCGGTCGAGGAGATCCTGCGCTTCGACGGCCCGGCGCGCGCCACCGTCCGGCTCGTGCGCGAGGACCACGAGCTGGGCGGGCAGCTCCTGCAGGCGGGACAGCGCGTCTTCCTGGTGAACCTGGCGGCGAACCGAGACCCGACCGCGTTTCCCGAACCCGACCGGCTGGACATCCGCCGCAACCCGAACCTGCACCTCGGCTTCGGGTTCGGCATCCACTACTGCCTGGGCGCGCCGCTCGCCCGCATCGAAGCCCAGCTCGCGCTGACGAGCCTGATCGGTCGCTTCCCGGCGTTAGCCCCCGCCGGGGACGAGCCGCTGCGGTGGCATCCCACCATGCTGAGTCGCGGGCTCGTGAAGCTACCCGTGCGGCTGCGGTGAGTGCACGCCGGTGACCGCCGATCCTCGACCGGTCGTCGTCGACGCCGCCGGCGTGGCCCGTCTCGCCGGCAGCCGCTGCCGAGCGTGTGGGTACGCGTCCGTCCGCCAGCCGCCCCGCTGCGCAGCCTGTCGGGCGTCGACCATGGCGCCGGCATACTTCGGTCCGGCCGGGGTCGTGTTCAGTGCGACGGTGCTGCGCATCGCCGTGCCGGGCCGCACGCCGCCGATCGCCCTCGCCTACGTCGATCTCGATGACGGGCCGCGCCTGCTCGCCCACGTCGACGGACCGACCGATGTGCCGCTCGCGCCGGGCACCCGCGTGGAACTGGTCGGGCGGACCGATGACGACGACCCGCTGGTGCGGGCCGTGCGTGCCGTTGGGGGCCCGGGGGTGGCGTCGTGACCAGACCGGTGGCGGTGTGGGGCGTCGGCACGTCCGACTTCGGCAAGCAGTCGCAGCTCGGCGTCCCGGAGCTTTCGTGGCCTGCGGTGGTCGAGGCGTTGGGCGATGCCGGCGTGACCGAGGTGGATGCCTGTACGCCGGTTCCGTCTTCGGCGACCCCGGTGTGACCCATCGCGCCCTGCAGGACCTGGGCATCACCGAAGTGCCGGTGATCACCATCGAGAACGCGTGTGCCAGCGGTACCACCGCCTTCCACGAGGCGCAGGTCGCCGTGGCGTCCGGCCGCTACGAACGGGTGCTGGCGTTCGGCGTCGAGACGATGACCGCCGCGTTCTCCGGTCCGATCAGTCCGGCGTTGACCGATGCCGACGGCCGGCAGGGCTTCGCCATGCCGAGCGTCTACGCAATGTCGGCCGCCCGCTACGCCCACGAGCACGGGGTGACGGCCGAGCAGATGGCCCTGGTGTCGGTGAAGAACCACGAACACGGTCTTGCCAACCCGCGTGCGCAGCATCGGCGCGCGGTCACGGTGGAGGAGGTGCTGGCCTCGCGGCCGATCGCCGATCCGCTGACGTTGCTGCAGTGCTGCTCGATCGCCGATGCGGCGGCGGCCGCGGTCGTCGGCCCGGCGCGCAACAACCGCCGCGACGTCGCCATCCGCTCCTCTGCGCTGCGGTCGGGTCAGCTCTGGGACCACCGCAGCACGAAGGTGTGGGGTTGGGACATCGTGCACGACACGGCGGTCACCGCGTACGAGATCGCCGGGATCGACCCCCACGAGGTCGACGTGTTCGAGATGCACGACGCGTTCACGATCGGCGAGATCGTGACGAGTGAGGCGCTCGGTCTGTGCGAGCTGGGCGCTGGTGGACGGCTCGTCGAGTCGCGCCACACGTGGCTCGGTGGTCGGCAACCGGTGAACCCCTCTGGTGGCCTGCTGTCTCGCGGTCACCCCCTCGGGGCGACCGGGTTGGCCCAGATCGCCGAGATCGTCTGGCAGCTGCGCGGTGAGGCGGGTGGTCGCCAGGTCGGGGGCGCGCGGCTCGGCGTCGTCGAAACGATGGGAGGCGGCACAGCCGGCATCGACGGCAACGGCTGCGTCGTCGTCGTGCTCGGCGGGTGATCGCCGACGGGCCTGCCAGCGGCGGGTCACCCGGTCTACCGTTGCCTCATCGGCGTGGGCCACCCGCGGCCGAACGAACGAACGAGAGGAGGCCCGTTGTGGCCCTGCATCCGAACGGCGTCCACCACCTTGCCCTCAGCACCACCGACATCAAGGCCCAGATCACCTTCTTCACCGATGTGCTCGGTGGCGAACTGAAGGCGCTCTACTGGATGCACGGGGTGGCCGACACGTTCCACGGGTTCATCGAGCTGAGCGACGACTGCTACGTCGCCTTCGTGCAGCACCCGAAGAACACCGACGACCGCGTGCTCGGGCTGACCCACGCCGGCAACGCCGGAGGACCGCTCGCCGCGGGGACGATGCAGCACGTGGCGTTCAACGTCGACACGCTCGACGACCTGCTCGCGCTGCGCGACCGCATCCGCAGCCGTGGCGTGGTCGTGCTCGGGCCGTTCGACCACGGCGTGTGCCAGTCGATGTACTTCGCCGGACCCGAGGGCCTATGTCTCGAGATCGCCACGGGGCGCGACATCGACGAGCGGTCGTGGATCGATCCCGAGGTCCAGGCGCTCGCCGGCATCTCCGACGACGAGCTTGCTGGCTTCACGGCTCCCGCCGACTACGAACGACCGGCGGCCGCCGTGGCGCAGCCCGGCAACGACCCGACGCGCCCGCACCTCGTCTACCCGCCCGAGGTGTACGCCCGCCTGTTGGCCACGCCCGACGAGGCCTTCCTCCACGCCGTCTCCAACCAACCACCGATCACCCAGCCCGCCTGACGGTCCGCCTCACCGGGAGCGGTCCGTGTGGGCCGGTCAACCCGTCGCTCTGCCTCGCCGGTCGGGCCGTCGCGGCGCGGTCGCGTCCGCGGTCGCGTCAGTCAGTCAGTCAGTCAGACGGACAGGTCGCGATCCTTCTCGATGACGACGATGCCGCGGTCGCTCACCGTGAAGCGGGCACGATCGGCCTCGAGGTCGAAGCCCACGCGTACGCCCGGCGGCACGTAGACGTTCTTGTCGATGATGCAGCGGTTGACGCGAGCGCCCGCCCCGATGCGCGAACCGGGGAAGATGATCGAGTCCATCACGTGGGCGTCGTGGTCGATGTAGACGCCGGTGCCGATGATCGAGCGTTCGACGTGGGAACCCGACACGATCGACCCGACGCTGAGCAGCGACCCGTCGACGTAGGACGGCTCCCATGCCGGACCGCGCGAGATCTTCGCCGGCGGCAGCGACGAATGGCTCGTGTACACGGGCCACTCGTCGTTGTAGAGGTTGAACACCGGCACGGGCGCGAGCAGGTCCATGTTGGCGTCGTAGTACGAGTCGAGCGTGCCGACGTCACGCCAGTAGCCCTTCTCGCGCTCGTCCTGGCCGGGCACGATGTTCGTCGAGAAGTCGTAGACGTGGGCGACGCCTTGGGCGGTGAGCGCCGGGATGATGTGCCCACCGATGTCGGTGTGCTGGTCGTCCTCGCCGGCGGGCGTGACGATGTCGACGAGCGTCTTGGTGTTGAACACGTAGTTGCCCATGCTCGCCAGGCAACGGGTGTCGTCACCTGGCATCGTCGGCGGCGTAGGCGACTTCTCGTGAAACGCGAGGATCTTGCCGTCGGCCGACGACTCGATGACGCCGAACGACTTCGCGTCCTCGTACGACACCGGGATAGCCGCGATGGTGACACCGGCACCCGACTCGATGTGGCGCTCGACCATCTGGCCCGGGTCCATCCGGTAGATGTGGTCGGCCCCGAACACCGCGACGTAATCGGGGTTCTCGTCGCTGATGAGGTTGAGGTTCTGGTAGATGGCGTCGGCCGAGCCGGCGAACCAGTGCGGGCCGCGCCGCATCTGCGCCGGCACCGGGGTGACGTAGCTGCCGAGCAACGTGGAGAACCGCCACGTCTGGCTGATGTGACGGTCGAGGCTGTGGCTCTTGTACTGCGTGAGCACCACGATCTTCAAGTACCGGGCGTTGGCGAAGTTCGAGAGGGCGAAGTCGATGATGCGGTACGAGCCGCCGAACGGCACCGCCGGCTTGGCCCGATCGGCCGTGAGCGGCAGCATGCGCTTGCCCTCGCCACCGGCGAGGACGATGACGAGGACCTTCGGTTCAGCGGCCATCGTCGGAACGTACCGCACGCCAGGCCCGGTCGCGTTCCGACCGCCCGGCCGAGCGGCCTCCAGGCCGCGGCGACTGACGAATGCGGAGGGGTGCGGGGGCGTGTTCCGTCGACGTCGCCGCCGCCCGCTACGTTCCTCGCCGTGACCTGTAGCCGCTTCTGCGACCGCGTCGACCGGGCAACGCGTCGGCTCGACGGCTGAACGATGCGCGCCCTCTTCGTCACGCCCGAGTGCTACCCGCTGGTCAAGACGGGTGGGCTGGCCGACGTCACCGGCGCGTTGCCGTTGGCGCTCTCGGCTGAAGGCGTCGAGAGTCGGGTCGTTCTCCCGGCCTATCCCGGCATCGTCGACCAGCTCGACGGCGTGCAGGTCGTGAGCCCGCTGCCCGACCTGTTCGGGGGGGCCGGCCGCCTGCTCGCCGGCACGGCGTCGACAGGGTTGGCGGTGCTCGCGGTCGAAGCGCCGCACCTGTACGGACGGGCAGGGGGCATCTACCTCGGGCCCGACGGCACCGACTGGCCCGACAACGACCTTCGCTTCGCCGCGCTCTCATGGGTGGGAGCGCTCGTCGCCGCCGGACGCCTGGCGCTCGGTGGTTGGCGGCCCGATCTGGTGCACGCCCACGACTGGCAGGCCGGGCTCGTTCCCGCCTACCTGCGCCTCGGCGTGGTGACGGGGCCCGACCGCCACATGCCACCCACGTTGCTCACGATCCACAACCTCGCCTTCCAGGGCCTGTTCCCCGCGGTGCGGCTCACGCGCGTGCGCCTGCCGGTCGGCGCCTACGACGTCGACGGGGTGGAGTACTACGAGCAGATCAGCTTCCTGAAGGCCGGCGTGCGCTACGCCGACCACGTCTCGACGGTGAGCCCCACCTACGCCCGCGAGATCCTCACCGTTGCGCAGGGCATGGGGTTCGACGGGGTGCTGCGCACCCAGACGGGCGAGGTGACGGGCATCGTGAACGGGATCGACGACGACGTGTGGGACCCGTGGAACGACACCCATCTCGTCGCCCCCTACAGTGCCCGGCAGATGAAGGGGAAGGCGGCCGACAAGGCGGCGTTGCAGCGCGAGCTCGGGCTCGCCGTCGACCCGGGCGCGCCCCTGTTCTGCGTGGTGAGCCGGCTCACCGAGCAGAAGGGCCTCGATCTGCTCCTGACGGCGTTGCCCGACCTGCTCGCGGTCGGCGCCCAGCTGGCGCTGCTCGGCACCGGCGCCGCCGACCTCGAGGCCGGCTTCCTGGCCGCCGCCACGGCGAGACCCGAGTCGGTGGCCGCGGTGATCGGCTACGACGAGGCGTTGTCGCACCGCATGCAGTCGGGGGCCGACGCCATCGTCGTGCCGTCGCGCTTCGAACCGTGTGGGCTCACGCAGCTGTACGGACTGCGCTACGGGACGTTGCCCGTCGTCGCTCGCGTCGGTGGACTGGCCGACACCGTGATCGACGCCAACCCGGCAGCCGTCGGCGACGGCGTCGCCACCGGCTTCGTGTTCTCGCCCGTGGATGCCGCGGCGTTGGCCGACGCCATCGGGCGCGCCGTCGCCGCCTTCCGCGACGTCAAGCAATGGGCGACGATGCAACGGCGCGCGATGACGCGCGACGTGAGCTGGCGTCGCGCGGCGACGCGCTACGCCGAGCTGTACCGGCAGTTGGTCGGCGCGCTCGCGCCACCCCACTTCCTGACCGCTCCCGGGAGCCCGAAACCGTGACCTCCCCCGACCTACCCGGCTCCGACCTGCCTGGCTCCGACCGGCCTGGCTCCGACCTGCCTGGCTCCGGTTCGTCGGGTGCCGCGCCGATCGGGCGCGCCCTGCCGGTGCGCACCGTGACGACGACGCCGATCGCCGGGCAGGCGCCGGGCACGTCCGGCCTGCGCAAGAAGGTCAGCGTCTTCCAGCAGCCGCGCTATCTCGAGAACTTCGTGCAGTCGATCTTCGACTCGCTCGACGGTCTCGCCGGCCAGACGCTCGTGGTCGGCGGCGACGGGCGGTTCCACAACGATGTCGCCATCCAGACCATCGTCAAGATGGCGGCGGCCAACGGCGTGGCGCGGTTGATCATCGGGCGCGAGGGCATCCTGTCGACGCCGGCGGCGTCGTGCGTGATCCGCAAGCGGGGCGCGTTCGGCGGCATCGTCCTGTCGGCGAGCCACAACGCCGGTGGTCCATGGGGCGACTTCGGCATCAAGTACAACGTCGGCAACGGTGGCCCGGCGCCCGAGTCGGTGACGGCGCGGATCTACGAGCGCACCGTCTCGATCGACCGCTACCTGACGATCGACCCGATGCCCGTCGACCTGCACCGACTCGGCACCTTCCGTGTCGGTCCGCTGACGGTGGAGGTCATCGACCCGGTGGCCGACTACGAAGCCTTGATGGCGACGTTGTTCGACTTCGACGCCATCCGTGCCCTGTTCGCCGGTGGCTTCAAGCTCCACTTCGACGCCATGAGCGCCGTCACCGGGCCGTATGCGCACAAGATCCTGGAGGGCACGCTCGGCGCAGCACCGGGCACGGTGCACAACGGTCTGCCGCTGCCCGACTTCGGTGGCCACCATCCCGACCCCAACCCGGTGTACGCCCACGACGTGATCGCCGCGCTCACCGGCGGGCGCATCCCCGACATGGGCGCGGCGTCGGACGGCGACGGCGACCGCAACATGATCGTCGGGCCGAACCTGTTCGTCACGCCATCCGACAGCCTCGCCATCCTCGTAGCCAACGCCCACCTCGTGCCCGGCTACGCCAGTGGGCTCGCCGGCGTGGCGCGTTCGATGCCCACGAGCCAGGCCGTCGACCGGGTGGCCGAGCGGCTCGGGATCGAATGCCACGAGACGCCGACGGGGTGGAAGTTCTTCGGCAACCTGCTCGACGCCGGGCGCGCGACGATCTGCGGTGAAGAGAGCGCCGGGACCGGCTCGAACCACGTGCGCGAGAAGGACGGCCTGTGGGCCGTGCTGTTCTGGCTCAACGTGGTCGCCGTCCGCAAGCAGGGCGTGAGCGAGATCGTGCGCGCCCACTGGGCCGACTACGGGCGCACCTACTACTCGCGCCACGACTACGA
>JAYUAM010000874.1:0-3086 GCA_043741295.1 Acidimicrobiia bacterium | reverse complement strand
GACCGACGACGGACCGCGCCCGGGCACCACCTACGAGAAGCTTTCGCAACTCAAGCCGGTGTTCCGCCCCGACGGCAAGGTCACCGCCGGCAACGCCTGCCCGCTCAACGACGGCGCCGCCGCGGTGCTCGTGATGAGCGACGGGCGCGCTCGCGAGCTCGGCCTCACGCCGCTCGCCCGCATCGTGGCGTCCGGTGTCTCGGGACTGAACCCGGAGATCATGGGCCTCGGTCCCGTCGAGGCCTGCCGTCAGGCGATGAAGCGGGCCGGCATGACGATCGACGACATCGACCTCGTCGAGATCAACGAGGCGTTCGCCGCCCAGGTGATCCCGTCGGCCACCCACCTGGGCATCAGCATGGACAAGCTCAACGTGCACGGGGGAGCGATCGCCCTCGGCCACCCGTTCGGCATGACCGGCGCCCGCATCATGACCACACTCATCAACGGCCTGCAGACCACCGGCAAGACGATCGGCATGGAGTCGATGTGCGTCGGCGGCGGTCAGGGCATGGCGATGATCATCGAACGCTTGTCGTAGGGCGCTGTGCCCGCCGCCGCAGGCGGCCAGGGTTGCGCACGGCGATGATCATCAAGCGCGCGTTCGTAGGCGAGGCCGCCGGGCGCCGCGGTCCGCAGGCGGCGTGGCGTAGGTCACTACTATGGGTACGCCGCCTCCTTTCACGGAAAGACACGAACGATGTCCTACGTTCCCCCGCCCCCGCCCCCTCCGCCGCCCGGCATGCCACCGCCACCGATGGGCATGCCGTACGGCGCGCCGCCGTCGTTGGACGGGGTGCTGGCGCCCTGGTGGAAGCGCGCGGTCGCCACGATCATCGACCTCATCATCGTCGGCTTGGTCAGCACGGTCATCGCTGGGCAGAACGTCCAGAGGATTACCGAGAACGGCAGCACTCGCATACGGGTGAACGGTAAAGGCATCGCGCTGTTCCTCGTTCTATGGACGCTGTACAACGGCATCCTCAACGCAACCCGAGGCCAAACCCTCGGGAAGATGGCGCTCGGCATCCGCGTCGCTCACGTGGCCACGGGTGCCAAGATCGCCATGGGTCCATCGATCCTTCGGTCGTTCGTCCACTCCATCATGTGGCAGCTCTGCGGGATCGCCGGGATCGTCGATGCGCTCTGGCCGCTCTGGGACAAGCAGAAGCAGACGCTGCATGACAAGGTTGCGACGTCGAACGTCTACGACGGCAAGCCGGCGACCTGACAAGGCGAACTACTTGGTCGGCAGCAGCGACTTGGCGGCGTCCACGAAAGGCACCTTGGGGTTGTTGTTCGTGACCACCGTCTTCATGACCTTGTCGGAGAAGGTCTGACGCTTGGCGTCCCACAACGGGAACAGGTAGCCGATGTAGCACGGCAGGCTGTCGAGGATGTGGAGGAAGGCGCGCCCGATGCCAGCGCCGCCGCCGATCAGCTGGCCGGTCTGCTCGCTGACGACGCGCAGACCCATGACCTTCTTGCCCGGAGTCTGGCCGATCGAGCCGTTCAGGTAGCCCAGGTACAAGCCGACCGCCAAGATGCCGAGGTAGCCGAGAACGAAGACGATCGCACCGAGGGCGGACGCGATCTTCGACAGGATCGTGGCGGCGATGAAGACGGCGAAGAAGAGCACGAAGATGATCAACCCGTCGATCAACGCCGCCACCACGCGCTCACCCCAGGTTGCGAGGGGCCCCCACGGGCTCTGCCCCGGCGCGGCGCCGGGCATCGCCCCGATCGGCGCGCCACCCATGGGTGATCCGGGCGGCGGAGCGGGCGGAAACCCCCCGGGCGGAGGGGGCGGAGGCGGGGTGCTCGACATGGTCGATGCCTTTCTCGTCGGCGACAACTGCGGTGCCGAAGATCGTAGGCCCCGCCGTGCGACGCCAGTGATGATGCTCGCCGGTCGCTCCGGGGCGGCAGACGGCCGCCGCTCAGCGCGCGGCGGCTGATTCGGTGCGGCGACGGCGGCCTCGGGTCCACCACCACAGGCCGCCGAGTAGCGCGGCGGTCAGGCTGGCGCCCGCCTGCGTGGCCATGCCGATGCGTGGTGTCGTCCGGTCGCTGATGAATCCGATGGCCGGTCCCCCGATCGGCGTCGTGCCGAGGAACGCCACGGTCCACAGCGCCATGACGCGCCCGCGCATCTCGGGGTTCGCGGTCAGCTGCATCGTGGCGTTAGCGCGCGCGGTGAACGTGATGCTCGCCCAACCGACGAACACGAGTCCGACAAGGGCGATCCACAGGCGTGGCGACGCGGCTACGACGGCGATCACCAGACCGAACCACGCCGCCTGGCGCACGATGACCGGGATGCCGCGCCGGTCGCGTCCGGCAGTGGCGATGCCGCCGATCACCGCGCCGACGCCCATCGCTCCGGTGAGCAGGCTGTAGGTGCCCTCGTCGCCGTGGAACGTGTAACGGGCGAGCAGCGGCAAGTTCACCTGGAACTCGTACGTGAGCGTTCCGATGAGGACCATCATCAGGAGAGGTACGAGCAGGTCGGGCGTGCGGGCGACGTAGGCCAGGCCGGCGCGCAGCTGCCGGGGTTCGCGCGCCATGACGGGTCGGCGGCGCATCGTCGTCTGGTCGAGCGTGGCGAGCGCGGCCATCACCGCGATGAACGATGCGGCGTTGAGCAGGAAGCACGTACCGATGCCGAACAGCTTGATCGTGATCGCCGCCAACGCCGGACCCACGATGCGCCCGGCATTGATGTTGATGCTGTTGAGGGTGACCGCGTTGGTGATCAACGACGGGCTGACGAGCTCGGCGATGAACGTCTGACGGGCCGGGTTGTCGGCCGCCGTGACGATGCCGAACCCGACGGCCACGACGTAGACCATCCACATGCGCACCGAGCCGGTCACCGTGAGGATGCCCAGGATCGCGGCGAGCAGCGCGAACGCCATTTGCGTGGCCAGCAGGACGCGTCGGCGCTCGACCCGGTCGGCGAGCAGCCCGCCGGCCGGTGCCAGAAGCAGCACCGGAAGGTACTGGGCGGCGGTGACGAGACCGACCTTCGTGCCGCTTCCCGTGAGTTGGAGCACGAGCCAGCCCTGCGCCACCGTCTGCATCCA
>JAYUAM010000873.1:0-3088 GCA_043741295.1 Acidimicrobiia bacterium | reverse complement strand
CCTCACCGACCACGATGGCTTCTACGGCGTGGTGCGCTTCGCCGAGGCGGCCCGAGCGATCGGCATGCCCACGGTGTTCGGCTCGGAGCTGTCGCTCGGGCTGACGAAGCCCCAGAACGGCATGCCCGACCCCGAAGGCACGCACCTGCTCGTGCTGGCCCGAGATCCCGAGGGCTACGCGCTCCTCGCGTCGACGATCAGTGCCGCACAGCTCGCCGGGGCGACCAAGGGCAAGCCGACCTACGAGGGCATCGTCTGGGAGGAGGTGCACGGCGACCACTGGCTCGTGCTCACTGGCTGCCGCAAGGGCTCGGTGCCCGCGGCGCTGGAGCGCCATGGCCCGGCCGCGGCGGCGCGTGAGCTCGACGCGCTGGTCGCCACCTTTGGGCGGCACAACGTGGCCGTCGAGCTGTGCGACCACGGCGACCCGCTCGACTCCCATCGCAACGACGCGCTCGCGCAGCTCGCGATTCGAACCGGCGTCGACGTGGTTGCCACCACCAACGCCCACTACGCGATGCCGAGTCGTCGCCGCCTCGCCACCGCGATGGCCGCGGTGCGGGCGCGCCGCAGCCTCGACGAGCTCGACGGCTGGCTGCCCGCATGCGCGGGTGCCCACCTACGCTCGGGCGACGAGCAGGCGCGCCGCTTCGCCCGCTGGCCCGGTGCGGTGGAACGAGCGGCCGAGCTGGGGAAGGCCTGCGCGTTCGACCTGCAGCTCGTCGCTCCGAAGCTGCCGCCGTTCCCGTGTCCCGATGGCCTCTCCGAGATGGCCTACCTGCGCCGTCTCACCGCCGAAGGCGCGCAGCGTCGCTACGGAAGCTGGGGAGAGGAGCGAGTGCCAGGCGCCTACCGCCAGATCGAGCACGAGCTGGCCCTCATCGAGCAGCTCGGCTTCCCGGGCTACTTCCTCGTGGTGTGGGACATCGTCGACTTCTGTCGCCGGTCGAACATCTACTGCCAGGGCCGGGGCAGCGCCGCCAACAGCGCCGTCTGCTACGCGCTCGGCATCACCAACGCGGATGCCGTCGCCCTCGGCCTCCTCTTCGAGCGCTTCCTGTCGCCCGAGCGCGACGGCCCGCCCGACATCGACATCGACATCGAGTCCGACCGTCGCGAGGAGGTCATCCAGTATGTCTACGGGCGCTACGGGCGCGAGCACACCGCGCAGGTGGCGAACGTGATCACCTACCGCGCCCGCTCGGCGGTGCGTGAAGCGGCCAAGGCGCTCGGGTATGCGCCCGGTCAGCAGGACGCGTGGTCGAAGCAGGTGGACATGTGGGGTCAGGTCGCGACCACGGCCGAGCAGGTCGACCCGGCCACATCCGGACATGGCGGTGCATCGGCGCACGACATCCCGCCGTCGGTGTTCGAGCTCGGCATGCAGCTCGAGGACCTGCCCCGGCACCTCGGCATCCACTCGGGCGGCATGGTCATCTGCGACCGCCCGGTGATCGAGGTCTGCCCGGTGGAGTGGGCGCGCATGGAGAACCGCAGCGTGCTGCAGTGGGACAAGGACGACTGTGCGGCCACGGGCCTGGTGAAGTTCGACCTGCTCGGCCTCGGCATGCTCTCGGCGCTGCACTACGCCGTCGACCTCGTGCGCACCCACCGCGGCTACGAGATCGACCTGGCAACCATCCCGCAGGACGACGCGGTGTACGACATGATCTGCCGTGCCGACACCATCGGCGTGTTTCAGATCGAGAGCCGGGCGCAGATGGCGACGCTGCCGCGGTTGAAGCCGCGTACGTTCTACGACCTGGTGGTCGAGGTCGCGCTCATCCGCCCCGGCCCGATCCAGGGCGGCTCCGTGCATCCCTACATCCGGCGGCGCAACGGCGAGGAGCCGGTCACCTACCTGCACCCGTTGATGGAGGGAGCGCTGACCAAGACGCTCGGCGTGCCGCTGTTCCAGGAGCAACTCATGCAGCTCGCCATCGACGTCGCCGGGTTCACCCCGTCGGAGGCCGACCAGCTGCGCCAGGCGATGGGCTCGAAGCGCTCGCGCGAGCGCATGGAGCGGCTGAAGACCCGGCTGTTCGCCGGCATGGCCGAGCGCGAGGTCACGGGCGATGTCGCCGAGCAGGTGTTCGACAAGATGGCGGCCTTCGCCAACTACGGGTTCCCCGAGAGCCACTCGGTGAGCTTCGCCTATCTCGTGTACTCGTCGTCGTGGATCAAGCTCTACGAACCCGCGGCGTTCTGCGCGGCGCTGATCAACGCCCAGCCGATGGGCTTCTACTCACCGCACTCGCTCGTGCAGGACGCGCGCCGCCACGGCGTGGTGGTGCACACGCCCGATCTGGTGGCGTCGGCCGCGGTCGCCACGCTGGAACCGTGCGCCCGTTCGCACAACGGCCAGGCGGTTCGGCTCGGTCTCGGCTCGGTGCGCCACATCGGCAGCGAGTTGGCGACGACGATCGCCGACGTGGCGCACGACGGCGGGCCGTACCGGTCGATCGAAGATCTCGTGCGGCGCGTGCCGGCGTTGCTGCTGCGCCACCTCGAATCGCTGGCCACAGCTGGTGTGTTCGGCTGCTTCACCGGGGCCGACGGCCGCCCGCTGCAACGGCGCGAGGCGTTGTGGGCGGTAGGCGCGGTGTCGCAGTCGCGGCCCGACCGTCTGGCCGGCGTGGTCACCGGCACCCACGCACCGCGGCTGCCGGGCATGGACGAGCGTGAGGTGGCGATGGCCGACCTGTGGGCCACCGGCGTGTCGCCCGACGGGCACCCGACGCGGTTCGTGCGAGCGCAGCTCGACCGGGCCGGCGCACTGACGGCGACGGCGTTGCGGGAGGCGACGAACGGCAGCCGCGTGCTCGTGGGCGGGGTGGTAACGCACCGCCAGCGGCCGATGACGGCCGGCGGCACCACGTTCATCAACCTCGAGGACGAGACCGGGCTGATCAACGTGATCTGCTCGAAGGGATGCTGGGCCCGCCACCGCAAGGTCGCGCGGGGCGCGGCGGCGCTGCTCGTGCGCGGCCGCCTGGAACGCAGCCCCGAAGGCGTCGTGAACATCATCGCCGAGCACCTCGCCCCGTTGACCGTGGCCGCCAGCGTGCCCAGCCGCGACTTCCATTGA
>JAYUAM010000872.1:0-1136 GCA_043741295.1 Acidimicrobiia bacterium | reverse complement strand
CGCGTCGGCCTGCGGCGCCTGAGGACCGACCTGCAGACGTTCCGCCCGCTGCTCGATCGCGATGCCCTTGCTGCGCTGGCCCCCGAACTGGCCTGGCTCGGCCGCAGCATCGGGGCCGTCCGCGATCACGACGTCTTCGTGTCGATCCTCGCCGGCTACGCGCAGGAGGCACCCGACGATCGCGAGTTCGTCGTTCTGGTCGAGTCGTTCGACGGCGCCCGTGACGCCCTCGTCGCGCGCCTCGCCGCCGACCTCGTCACCGATCGGGCGATCGGCGCGCTGACGAGCGTGACCGCGTTGGCCCTCAGCCCACCGGTGGTCGCCCGCGCCGACGAGGCCGCGATCGAGGTGTTCACCGAGCTCGCACGGCGCCCGTGGCGCAAGCTCGTCCGCGAGGCTCGGGCGCTCGACGCCACGAGCCCCGTCGAAGCGCTGCACGAGCTGCGCATCCGGGTGAAGAAGGCGCGCTACGCCGTCGAGGCTGCCGCCGCTGTTTCCGCCGACGCCTCGCCCCACGCCCGTTCGCTCGCCCGGCTGCAGACGACGCTCGGCGACATCAACGACGCAACGATCACCATCCACCGTCTGCACGCCGCGGCGGCCGATGATCTTGGGGGCCTCGCGGCGTACGCCGCAGGGCGAGTGGCCGCTCATGAACAACGACGCATCAAGGATCGACGCGAGCAATGGCCAGGGCGGTGGGACCTGGCCCGACGAAAGCGGGTTCGAGCGTGGCTGGACAGCTCCGAGTGACCGTGCACGCTGCTGGCGGCGTCGTGTGGAGACATACGGGCGCGACGATCGAGGTGCTCGTCGTGCACCGACCGACGCACGACGACTGGACGTTCCCCAAGGGAAAGACCGAGCGGGGCGACGCCGACCTCGAGACGACGGCGCGGCGCGAGGTGCTCGAGGAGTCGGGACACCGGTGCACGGTGGGCGACGTCCTAGCCGACACCGACTACGTCGACCGCAAGGGCCGCCCCAAGCGGGTCACCTACTGGGAGATGCGACCGATCGACGCTGGACGTTTCCGGCCGAACCGGGAGGTCGACGACATCCGATGGGTCGCGATCCACGCCGTCGAGCGGCTGCTCACCTACGACCGCGACCGGGCGGTGCTCGCCGCCTTCGTG
>JAYUAM010000871.1:0-7268 GCA_043741295.1 Acidimicrobiia bacterium | reverse complement strand
ACGCGAGCCCGGACGGGAGCTGGAGCGGCAGCGACGGCCAGTTCTCCGGCACGTACAGCCCGCCGTCGTCGGCGAGGCCGGCGAGCAGGACGTCGGCGAACCCGAGCTCGGGGGCGCGGCCCCGCGTGGACACGTAGCGCATCGTCAACTGCCGATCACGCGCAACAGGCCACCGACTCGGCGTACGGCGTCCAGGTCGCGCAGCGAACGCAGGGTCGTCTGCACGTCGGCCTCGCGGGCGGCGTGGGTGATGAACACCAGCCGGGCGTCGTCGCCCAGGCCCTCCTGCTCGGCCGTGCGGATCGACACGCCATGGTCGGCGAACACCCCGGTGACGGCGTGCAGCACGCCGGGCTTGTCGAGCACGTCGAGCGTGAGGCAGTACTCGGCCGTCGTCTCGTCGATCGGGCGGATGCGGGCCTTGCTGAACGTGCCGATCGCCCCATGCGCGTTCGCCTTCAGGTTGACGGCGGCGTCGATGAGGTCGCCGAGCACCGCGCTGGCGGTGGGCAGGCCACCGGCGCCGCGCCCGAAGAACATCAACGACCCGACGGCGCGCCCTTCTATGAACACGGCGTTGTAGCTGTCGCGCACCGACGCCAGAGGATGGTCGGAGCGCACCATCGCCGGGTGTACGCGCACGGCGACCTCGCCCGTGGCGGCGTCCTGCTCGCAGATGGCGAGGAGCTTGATGGTGTAGCCGAGACGCTTGGCGACGGCGATGTCGAAGGCGGAGATGTTGGAGATGCCCTCGTGGTAGACGTCGCCGGCCACGACCTTCACCCCGAAGGCGATGGAGGCGATGATCGCCGCCTTCGCACCCGCGTCAAAGCCTTCCACATCGGCCGTTGGGTCGCGCTCGGCGTAGCCGAGTCGCTGAGCCTCGGCCAGGGCCACCGCGTAGTCGGCCCCCTCGTCGCTCATCTTCGACAGGATGTAGTTGGTCGTGCCATTGACGATGCCCATCACGCGCGTGATCGGCTCGCCGCGCAGGCTCTCGCGCAGCGGGCGGATGAGCGGGATGCCGCCGGCGACGGCCGCCTCGAACAGCAGGTCGAGGCCGGCGTCGTCGGCGGCGGCGAAGAGCTCGGCGCCGACGTTGGCGAGCAGCTCCTTGTTCGCCGTGACCACCGGCTTGCCGAGGCGAAGGGCGTCCATGATCAGTTCGCGCGCCGGCTCGATGCCGCCGATGACCTCGACGACGACGTCGATGTTCGGATCGTTGACGACGTCGTGGGCATCGCGGGTGAGCACGCCGTCGGCCAACGACACGTCACGGTCGCGCGAGAGGTTCCGGACCGCGACGCGGGTGATCTCCAGGAGCACACCGGTGCGGCGGGCGATGACCTCTCGTTCGCTGGCCACGAGCTGCACGAGTGCGGCGCCGACGTTGCCACACCCCAGGACGCCGACGCGGACGGGGATCTGGTCGCCGGCCGACGAACCGGCGCGTCGAGGGTCGACGGCGCGACCGTCGCTACGAGCCGCGGTGCTGGTGGTCTGATCGTTCACGGGTGGCGAGGGTACTGGGCGCACCTCACTGCATCGGCACCGGTTCGACGGACCGGAGCCGGCGACCGCTCGCTGCGTCGCACGCGAAGCGCAGACCCGCGCATATGTATAAGCCAACACCAAGAAATCCTCTGCTGATCCTCAAGCCGCCACGGAGCGTGCCGATCGAATTCTTAGCGACCAACGCCTAGGTCGGCCCGCAGGCCGGGCCCAGCAAGGCTCACGCCGGCCAACCGGCCGTGTGTGCCCGCCCGGTCGCCACCACCCCCCGTGGTCCCCCACCCCCGACAGACCGAGACCCCCCATGCCCCGTCGAGCCCGTGCCCCGATCGCTGCCGCGGCCGTCGCCGCGCTCGTCGGCGTGCTCACCTGGGCATCGGTCAGCCAGGCCGAGGCGCCGCCGGTGTCGCCGGCGAGCTCCTCGATCGTCGACCCAAACCACCTCCGGTCCACCCTTGCGCCGATCGCGATGTCGTCGATCGCGATGTCGTCGACCGTCGCCCCGTCGACCGTCGCCGCGCCCAAGGCAGCCAACGCCGACGCACGGGTTCGGTCCGCCGAGCTCGGGACGGCGGTGAGCGCCAGCAGCGTGCCGACGACGACACTGCCACGCACGCCACCGGCGGCATCGACCACCACCATCGCCGATCTGGCGGGCAACGCCCCGCCGTCGGGGACGATCCGACCCGAGATCGGCGAGCCGCTCGCCGTCCTCCCCGGTGGTTCGGTGGCCCCCGCCGACCCTGCGACACCAGCAGCCCCCGACGGCTCGGAGTCGCCCACCGACGCGGCTCCTCCGTCCGCGACTCCGGCCCCGCCGGTGTCACCGGTGGGTGTCGGCGGGGCGGCCACGGCGGGACGCGCCGCGCTGGCGAACCCGGGTCCGTTGAGCCCGAACCAGATCGACCGGATCACGATCGCCGCGACCCCGACGGCGCTGCGTGACCTGCTCACCGTGAGCGTGGTGTTCCTCGGCGCCGGGAACATCGAGCTCGACCATGCGCGGTTCTCGATCCGCTTCGTCGGCACCGGGCAGCGATCGCAGTCCTACGACGCGACGGTGCCGAACGGCACGCTCACCCTGGCCATAACTTGGACGACGGTCGCCGGCCCGATCGCCATCGACGATCTGAGCGTTCTCGTCGTCGGCGTGGCACCTCCGACCGGCCTGCAAACGTAATCGTCGACCCGACGCACGGCACGACGGACGGACGGACGGAAGGTCGTGGCCGACGCCGACGCCGACGCCGTTACATCCGTTCGGGTGCGGTGATGCCGAGGAGCCCGAGGCCGGTGGCGAGCACCCGTGCCGTGTGGTCGCACAGCGCGAGCCGGCTGCGACGTAGTTCGTCGGGCACGCCCGGCTTGAGGACGGGACACGCTTCGTAGAACGCCGTGAACGTCTGCGCGAGGTCGAACAGGTAGGTGCACAACCGATGCGGTCCGAGCTTGTCGATCGTGTCGTGCACGGCCGCATCGAGCCCGAACAGGGCCATGGCCAAGGCCCGTTCCTGCGGCTCGGCGAGGCTCGGCACGACGCCGGCCAGCTCGTCGGCCGGCTCGTCGGGGGAAGGCCCGGCGTCACGCAGGATCTTGCGCATGCGGGCGTGCGCGTACTGGAGGTACGGGCCCGTGTTGCCCTCGAAGGCCACCATGCGATCGAACGAGAAGACGTAGTCCTTGATGCGGTCGTTCGAGAGGTCGGCGTACTTCACCGCGCCGATGCCGACAGCGCGCGCTACGGCGGCGCGCTCGTCGCCGGATATCGACGGGTTCTTCTCGGCGATCGCCGCCTCCGCACGCTGCACCGCCTCGTCGAGCAGGTCGGTGAGCTTGATGCTCTCGCCCGACCGCGTGCGGTACATCTTGCGGTCCTCGCCCAGCACGCTGCCGAACGGCACGTGCACCGCCCGCGCCGGCGGCACGAGCCAGCCCGCCATCTCACACACCTTCCACACCATCGCGAGGTGGTGCGCCTGCGGTGCGCCGACGACGTACACGAGCCACGTCGCCCGTTGGCGCTGCACACGGTCGCGCACGGTCGCCAGGTCGGTGGCCCCGTAGCCGAACCCGCCGTTGCGGTTCTTCACGATCAACGGTTGCGGCTCGCCCTCGCGGCCGAGGAACCCGGGCGGGAACGCGCACAAGGCGCCGTCGCTCTCGACGAGCAGGCCGGCGGCGGCGAGGTCGTCGACGATCGCCGCGAGCATGCCGTTGTAGGCGCTCTCGCCGCGCGAGTCCTCTGGGCGCAACAGCACCTCGAGCCGGTCGTAGACGAGCTGGAAGTACGAGGCCGACTGCTCGACCAGCACGTGCCACATCCGCCTCGTCTCGGTGTCGCCCGACTGCAGGAGCACGACGCGCTGGCGGGCGCGCTCCTTGAACGCATCGTCACCGTCGAACGACCGCTTGGCCTGTTGATAGAACGCGGTGAGATCTCCGGTCGAGAGCTCGGCCGCCGCTTCGGCCTCGCCGACGTCGACGAGGTGCTCGATGAGCATGCCGAACTGCAGGCCCCAGTCGCCGACGTGGTTCTCGCGGATCACTGTGTGCCCGACATGTTCGAGCACTCGAGCGAGGGCGTCGCCGAGGATCGTCGATCGCAGATGACCGACGTGCATCTCCTTGGCCGTGTTCGGCGCCGAGTAATCGACGACGACACGCTCGGGCATCGTCGCGAGCCGCACGCCGAGGCGGGGGTCGGTGGACTGCGCGGCGAGCTGCTCGGCCACGAACCCGTCGGTGAGGGTGAGGTTGACGAACCCCGGTCCGGCGATCTCCACCAGCTGGCAGATGCCGTCGAGGTCGGCGACGGCGACGATGTCTGCCGCCACGTCGCGCGGGTTGCGCCCGACCCGCTTGGCCAGCGGCAGCGTGCCGTTGACCTGGTAGTCGGCCCGGTCCGAGGGCCGCAGCACAGGATCGGCGCCGGGCTCGACCGTGTCGAACGCTGCCTGCAGTCGGGACGTGAGGAGCAGGATCGGGTCGGCCATAGGGGTCCCAGATCATCGCACGGCACCGCCCTCGCCCGCCGCCCCGATCCGGCCGGACGAAGATTGGTTGCGCGGCGAACAAAACCTTCCGACGGTTACGGGCGTAGTACGTGACGCAGTACCTACGTCGAACACACAACGCTGAAAACACACACGGAAGCGGATCTCACGGGCCGGCAGCCCGGCCGCCGATCGTCCGCCACTCGTCAGCTGGCCGATGGCGTCCATCTTCGCCGCCAGGCCGAGCACGGCGGGTACCGGCGCCGAGGCGCCGTCGAGCGCCCAGTTGAGACCGCCGAAGGCGATCGAACTCGTACCGATCGCCGTCTGCAGATACACGACGACGCCGGCGAGTGAGATCGTGCCCGCCGACGCGGCGTGGGCCAGCGTCCAGAACACGAGGACGTTCGCCCCGAGCACGATGGCGAGGCAGCCGAGCACCGACTTCTCGCGCAGCCGGGTCGCCCGCCATTGCAGGTCGTACAACTGCCGGCGTCGCGTGGCGAAGCGCTCGACTACCCAGTCGGACAGGCCGAAGAGGCGAACCTCCTTGGCCGGCGGCGGATCGACCGCCAACCGGTAGGCGTAGTCGGCGTGCCGCTGCGCCCGGCGCACCTCGTCGGTGTTGCGGTCCCGCCAGACGCCGCTCTCACGCAGCAACCAGTGGGTCGAGGCCCACGCGCCGCCGAGCACGATCGGCGCCCACCATGCGAAGCCGAAGAGAACGACAGCCGAGGCGATGCCGCCGAACAGCTCGCCCAGGCCGCTGGCGATGAAGTCGACCGAGATCGACAACGGTGGGCCGGTGATGCCGAGGTCGAAGTCCCGGGCCAGGCTCAGCTCGTCGTTGAGGTCGGCGCGCTCGAGGTGGGCAAGGCCGTGAGGCGCGGTGGTGGCCGCCAGCAGCCGGTCGTTCAACCACGCTCCGGTGCGATCGCCGAGATCCGCGCCGACCATCTGCTGGAGCGGGTTGAGCACCTGGAAGAGCAGGAAGACGATGCCGACGAACACCAGTGGCAGCACGAGCGACGCCGAACGGGTCACCGCGCTCACGAGCGTGCCGGCGGCTACCGCGACAAGTGCCGGCAGCAGACCGCGCAGCCCGAGCAAGGTCCACCACGCCACGGCCAGCCGGGGCGCGGCGCGATACATGACGCCGAAGAACCGCCACTCCTTGCGGACGCGCAACCGTTGCAGCATCAGGCCAGTGTTGCGCGTCCGGAACGGTCACCCCGGCCGCCGCCGACTCCGGTCTCCATCGGACGGCCCGCCGGATGCCCGAACGTTGACGGCCTGACGGCGATAGGCGCAGGCAGCCCGTCAACGTCTGATGATCGCCGGCGGGCTACAACACCTCGCAGCGGAGCAGGTCGTCGTAGGTTTCTCGGCGAACGACGACGCGAGCGTCGCCGTCGCGCACGAACACCACGGCCGGGCGCGTGAGCTTGTTGTAGTTCGAGGCCATCGTGTGGCCGTACGCACCGGTGACCGGCGTGCAGAGCACGTCGCCGACAGCGAGGTCGGCGGGAAGCTGGGCGTCGAAGATGAGGATGTCGCCACTCTCGCAGTGCTTGCCCACGAGCCGGGCCGTCATCGGCCGTTCGGCACCGACCGAACGCGGGGCGAAGGCCTCGTACCCCGAGCCGTAGAGCACCGGACGAGGGTTGTCGCTCATCCCACCGTCGACTGCGATGTACGAGCGGATGCCGGGCAGATGCTTGATCGTGCCGACGGTGTAGAGCGTGAGTCCAGCCGTGGCGACGATGGAGCGACCCGGTTCAACCATCACCTTCGCGGTCACGCCGGCGGCGGCGCACGCGTGGCGGAGCACGTGCCCCCACGCCGCCAGCGTCGGGGCTTCCTCGCCTTCGACGTAAGCGACGCCGAGCCCGCCGCCGAGCACCAGTTCAGGCAGACCGAGCGGGTTGGCGAGCGCGGCCATCACCGCCGCCGCCCGGGCGAAGCTCTCGACGGCGAACACGTTCGAGCCGATGTGGCAGTGCAGACCGAGCAGCTCGACCGACGGCGACACCGCGGCACGGGCGATGGCCGCCGACGCCGCGCCGGTGGACACGGTGAAGCCGAACTTCGAGTCGTCCTGACCGGTGGCGATGTACTCGTGGGTGTGGGCGTGCACGCCGGGGGTGACGCGCAGCAGGATCGGCGCCCTCGGAAGGCCGGCGGCGTGCAGGGCGTCGAGCCGGTCGAGCTCGTCGAAGCTGTCGACGACGATGCGGTGCACGCCGGCGGTGAGCGCCTGGCGCAGCTCGGCGACCGACTTGTTGTTGCCGTGAAGCACGACCCGGTCGGCCGGCACGCCGGCAGCGAGGACGACGTGCAGCTCACCCCCGGTGGCGACGTCGATCAGCAGGCCTTCCTCGTGGGCGAGGCGGGCCATCGCCGCGCAGAGAAACGCCTTCGACGCGTAGGTGACGTTGCCGGGCCCGAAGGCTTCGACCGCTTCCTGACAACGCCCGCGCAGGTGGGCCTCGTCATAGACGAACAGCGGCGTGCCGTAGGTGGCGGCGAGGTCGGTGAGCGCCAGGCCGCCGACCTGCAGGCCGCCGTCGCCGTCGCCGTCGACGCGGGCGGTGTCGGGCAGAAGCTGGAGCGGAAGCGGTCCGGCGGGCACCGGGGCAGGGTACGCGATCGAGCGCGAGCGATTGCGGTCCCAAAGCGGGTGGCTCGGCGACGGCCGACCGGGCTACGCTCGACCGTCCCGCCCTCGTAGCTCAGGGGATAGAGCGTCGGCCTCCGGAGCCG
>JAYUAM010000870.1:0-1141 GCA_043741295.1 Acidimicrobiia bacterium | reverse complement strand
TGCCCGTCCACTGACCGCGGCAAACGCTTCGTCGTCAGACGCCGTCTTTCCGGAACGACGAGTGCCGACGTGCGCGGCGGCCCGGTGGGTCACTCGCGCTTCAGTTCGCCCTCGGCGACGCTATGGTCGGCCAGCGTCTGCAGCTGACCGTCGGAAGCCTCCTCGACGGCGATGAGACCGTCGTTGGCCAGCGTCGACGAGCGGATCAGCTCGTCGAGTTTGCGCTGCATCGCCGCTGTCTGGCGCTCGTTGGTGTGCTGGATGACGAAGACCATCACGAAGGTGACCGACGCAGCGCCGCTGTAGAGGACGGTCGACCACCAGATCGGGAACCTCACGAGGAGACCGACACCGAGCCAGACGACCACGAGCGCGCCGGCCAGGATCCCGGCACCCGAGTGCGATGCCGCCTCGCCCACGTTGTGGAGTACCCGGCTCGTCCAATGGCGTCGACTCCAACCCGACGGATGTGACGCCGCCACCGATGATCCCGGCAGGGAGCGGCTCCGCCGACCGGCGCCGGGTTGTTCCGCAGGCGCGGCCATGGGCCGCTCGCCGTCGGAGGTTTCCGCCGCCGGACGCCTCGGCCCACCACCAGGCCCCATCGGGTCAAGGGGCACGTCGGGATGCTGCGTCACCTCGGCGACCCGGGTCGACTGGCCGACCGGTTCGTGGTCTCGGCGGCGTTCACCTCGTCGTTCGTGCGGCCGGTCTTCACCGAGCGCGGATGGTCCTCGGCATCCCAACCGGGCGCGGCGTACCGGTCGTGCTTGTGCAGCAGGAGCCACTGCTCCTTGGTCCCCGTGGGCCCGCGGCGTACCAGCGCGAAGTGGCCGCGGAGCTTGCGGCCGTGGAGGTCGAAGTGCAGGTCGCCCGCCTCTGTGGCCTCGATGGGGTCGGCACCATCGCTGATCGTCCAGGTACCCCAGTCCCACACGATGACGTCACCGGCGCCGGACTCGCCGGCGCGGATCACGCCCTCGAAGTCGAAGTGGTCGAGGCGATGGTCCTCCACGTGTACCGCCAGGCGCTTGGCGTCGCCGTCGAGGGTCGGTCCCTTCGGCACGGCCCAGCTGAGCAGCACCCCGCCGGCTTCGAGGCGCAGGTCGTAGTGCAGACGCCGGGCGCGGTGGCGCTGCAC
>JAYUAM010000869.1:0-7284 GCA_043741295.1 Acidimicrobiia bacterium | reverse complement strand
CACCCTCGACACCGGGACCCGACCCGACCTCACCACCACCACCCAGACCCCCCTCGCGATCGCCGAGATCCAAGCCCTCGTCTGCACCCCCGGCCACTGCTGACACCAACCTCGACGCCGCCGGCCAAGGCCGGCGGCGATAGCGTCGAGGGTATGGGAGATCCGATCCTCGACGTCGATCTACTGGCCTTCGAGAAGGGCGACAGGCAGCAGCGCCGGGCCGTGGTCGACGGCGTGATGCGCAGCTTGGCCACCGGGTTCGTGTACACGAGCCACGACCTCGGCGAGGCGATGCTCGACGAGGCGTACGGCATGCTCCAGCAGTTCTTCGAGATGGCGCCCGAGGTCAAGCAACGGTTCGTCGCCCACGGCACGCACGGCCAGACCGGCTACACCGGCCTGCTCGTAGAGACCGCGGCGATCGCCGACGTGCCCGACTGGAAGGAGATGCTCAACTGGTCGGCCGACATCCCGCACGGCCATCCGCTCCAGCGCCGCTTCCCGCTGCGCTACATGGAACAGGTCCTGCCGGAAGCCGCGGTGCCCGGCATCCGTGACGTGCTCATGACCTTCCACGAGCGCCTGCTCGACGTGCAACGTCGCTTCCTGCGGATCATCGCCACCGGGCTCGGCGTGGCCGACGGCTTCTTCGAGCACATGCTCACCTACGGCTCCGCGTTGTCGCGCGCCATCCACTATCCGGCGATGGATCTGGCGCCCGGCGGCGAGCACGTGTGGGCCGGCGAGCACGGCGACATCAACCTCATCACCGCGCTCCCCCGCGCCACCGCCCGGGGCCTGCAAGTGAAGATCGACGGTGACTGGGTGGACGCCGTGGCCCCGCCCGGCCAGGCGATCGTCAACACCGGCATCATGCTCGAGCACCTCACGAACGGGGTGATCCCGATCGGCATCCACCGCGTGGTCGCCGACCCCGCGCAACCTGGCGACCGCTACTCGGTCGTGCAGTTCTGCCACCCGACGCCGTGGACCGTGCTCTCGCCCCTACCTGTATGCATCACCCCAGAGAACCCGCAACGCTTCGAGGCGATCCAGGCGGCCGACCTCCTCGACGAGGTGCTCTGGCAGATCAACCTCGTCGAAGGCGGTAAGCGCGTCGGCGACTGACAGTGAGAATGGGTGGGGACAGCGTCGACCGGCCGCACGACAACGCCACCAGCCGGCAGACCAGTCGTACGCGGTGAGGAACCCCGGGCCGGCGGCATCGGTGGCCGTCAGGTTCACCGCCACGCCGCTCACGTCGCCCAGCGCGGTCGACAATGACGCGAGATCGAGCGTGAGCACCGAGCCGGTGGCCCCGCCGCCCTGCACCCGCGTGTCCCACACCCGGCGCTGGGCGGGCACGAGTTCGGCCGCGCCGGACGGCAGCCACCACCCGGCGAGGTCGACGACGAGGTCGGTGGCCTCCTGCGAGAGCATGCACACCTGGCTGCCGGCGACGGCCACCGTCACTTGGTTCGGTACGGCTTCGCGGTCGGTCTGGTAGTTGAGGCTGCTCGTCGCCGGCGCGCCGCCCGCGCACGGGAACACGCTGAGGAACCCCCCAGCCCGGGGGTTCACGGCGGTGACGTTCAGCGTCACCGCCGTGGCCTGCGGCGGTACGTCGGGCAGCGTGTACACCCGGGTGGCGCGCCCGCCGGCGACGAGCTGGAGATCGCGACTTCCCGGAGCGACCGGTGCGTCCCATCCGGCGCTCAGTGATGCGTTCGCCAGATGAGCGAACGATGCGGCGACGCCGTGAGCCTCGACGCCGATCGTCTGCAGCGCCGCGAGGTTCGCGTAGCGCGTGTTGTCCCACTTGAACCACGGGTCGCCGCTGGTGCCGGCCCGCGTCGTGCCCCAGGCGTCGAAGTCGAAGTCGCGGAAGCCCTCGTCGGCCACCGTCGTGAACTCGAACGCGTAGCCGGTGCCGAGCATGAGGTTGTTGCGGAACAGGGCGTTGCGCCACGTCTCGGCCGGGTCGTACAGCCCGGCGTCGTGCTTGATCGAGGTGTTGTTGACAACGACGAAGCCCGACGGGTTGTTGTTCATCTTCACCGGGTTCGACTGCAGGTTCACGAACTCGTTGCGGAAGATGTAGGCCGGGCCGCCGCGGATCGGTTGCACGCTCACGCCCATGCGCGCGTTGGTGACGCGATTTCGCCACACGCGCACGTTGGCGATGTTGTAGTCCACCTGGATGCCGTCGTCGACGCAGTAGCTCGCGTCGTTCCCGACGACGTCGTTCCCGTTCGATGGTCCGCTGCGCGGTTGGATCGAGATGCAGTCGGCGAAGTGGTCGATGCGGTTGTAGGCGACCACGTTGCCGTCGCCGCGCAGCTCGGTGCCCTGCTCCTCGGGGATCACGTCGCCCTGGGGCCACACCGTGCGCCCGGTGATCTGGTTGTCGACGATGGTCTGGTTGTGCTCCACGCCGTTCTCACGGCGGTTCACGATGCCGAAGTCGACGTCACGGATCACATTGGCGCGCACGGTGATGTCGTGCGTGGAGTCGGCGTCGATGCCCCAGTGCCCGTTCTCGATCACCAGCCCTTCGAGGATGACATGGGCGCCGCCCGTGGCGATCGAGCCGATGGTGACGACGCCGCGGTCGGTGTTCGCCCCGTCGACGATCGTGCCACCGCCCGCCGCGCCCCGAAACACGATCGGGCTGCTCGCCGTGCCGTTCGCCGTCACCGAGAACGGTCCGTACCGGCCGGCCGCGATCTGGAAGATGTCGCCCGCTACCGCCGCCGCGGCCGCGGCCGGCAGCCCCTGGAACGGGTTCGACGCACTGCCCTCGCCACCACCGCCGCCAGGCACGACGAGGCGGACGCGGCCGGCTGGGTTCGCCTGCGGCTCGACCCGCGTCGCCACCGTGGTGACCGGGGACGTGAGGCCCCCGCCGTCGGGATCGGTGATCGTGGCCTGCACGTCGTAGGCCGTGCCCGGTTGCAGCAGCAGCGCACTGGCGGCGAGGTGGTGGAGACCGAGCGGTGCCCCGTCGACGATGGTGGTCGGCTCGGCCTTCATCGCCGGCGCACCATCACGCCAGGTCACCTCGCCGCTCGCTCGGTAGCGGAGCGTCATCGACGCGTTGCGGTCGGCATCGCCACCGATCGGCCAGTACACGCCGATGTTCTCGAACGTGGCCGCTACCTGGATCGCTCCGGGCACCACCGCGTCGCCAGCCGCGGCGTCGGCCGGCGAGCGCGAGACACCGACGGACGCGGCCGCGGCCGATCCCAGGATCGCCACGACGATCACGGCGGCGGACAGCCGACGGTTCCCCACGGTCATGCCGACACGCTATGGACGACCGGCGAGCGGTGCCGGCCGGACCATCCCAAGATTCGCCCAACACCGGGCCACCCGTTGCCCGTCAGGGGACTACGCGAAGAGCTTGGCGAGCGTCGTCTGGGTCGTCGTGAGCCGTCGCCACAGCAGCGCGTCGGCGTCGGTGGCGACGCGCCACGACCCACCATCGAGCACGACCTCGGGACGTTCGGGGATCGGCTCGCTCAGGCCGTACACGGCGACGAGCAACGTGCCCGGCCCGCGCCGAACCTCGGCGAGACCGGGGTCGCTGGCCCCCCGGCCGACGGTGTGCACGGCGATCTTCTCGGTCGTCCACGTGCCGATCGTCAGATCGAGCCGGGCAACCGTGTCGGGATGGTCGTTGCGGAACGCCGACGTGGGCACGGCGACGAGGGCGTGCGTCGCGCCGGAGGACACGTCGAGCGCCGCCGCCAGTTCGAGCGGGATCGGTGGCTGGTCGAAGCGCTGCCACGTGTCGGTGGTCGGGTCGTAGGCCGCGGTGAACAACTCGGACGTGTTGATGCTGCCGACGAACCCGTGCAGCACGACGCGGCCGGCGGCCATCGTGAGCAGGAAGGCGTCGCCGCCCTCGTGCGGTCCGTACCACGCGCACGTCGTGCCGCACGTGAGCCATGGCGGCAGCGCCAAGGCGCGCCACACGAGCGTGCGCGGGTCGAAGGCGTAGGGCCGCGTAAGCAGCCGGTCGTCGCCCGACGAGTCGCGGGCGGCGACCACGAGCTCGCGCCCCGTCCACACCGAGATCGCCCCACCACCCGGCCACGCCGTGGCTTCGGGCGGGGCCGGCACCGGGGACACCACACCGTCGGCGGAAACGATGTAGCCCACCCACTTCTCACCGCCCACCGCGTCGTTCGGCCCGTTGAACGTGAGCATGGCGGTCGACCCCATGGCGGTGACGGCGGCGTACGCGCCGGCCGGCGCGGCCACGGCCACCTTGTCCCACCCGTCGGTGCCGAAGGCGTGGAGCACGGCCACGGGCCCGCCGTCGGCCGGCTGGACCACGACCAGCAAGCGATCGCCGAACCGGGCGGAAACGAGCGATCGCGTCGTCGCCAACGCTGAGCGAGGAGCCACCGACGTACGGCCGTCGGGTTCGACAACCCCGACCACCGGGCCCTGAACCGGTTCGTCCGCGCGACGAACCAGGGCGGCGCCGTCGAGGCTGTCGACGTACACATCGACGCCGGGCGCAGCGAGTGATGCCAGCCCGGCGATCACTGCCGGACCGCTCCACGTGGAGGGACCCGTGGCCGCGGCGGTTGACGCCGCGGTCGTGCTACTCGTCGTGGACCCCGCCACACTCGACGCGGGCGCGGGCGCGGGTGCACCGGTAGTCGGTGGGGCGGTAGTCGGTGGGGCGGTCGTCGGAGGCGTCGCGGTGGCGCTCGTCGTCGGCGCGATCGACGCCGGCGCACCAACCGTCGGACGCGTGGAATCGGCGCAACCGACGACCAAGACGACGACGACCGCGAACATCGCGCGAGCACGACGGCGGACCCTGTCATGGCGCGGCGGACGGCGACCGTCCCGACCCGACCTCACCACGCCGCCTCGGCGCGCGGCACGAGCGCGAGCTGGCGCGACTGGGCGACGAGGCGACCGCGTTCGTCCCACACCTCGCCGTCCTCCTCCAAGAAACCGCCGGTGACGAACCGCGTCGAGAAGCGGCAGCGCACCCAGCCGGGCGCCGGCCGCGCCCGCACGTGGGCGGTGAGCTCCACGGTCGGCGTCCAGGCCACCGGTAGTCGGGTGTTGAAGGCCGTCGGAGGGAACGCGTCGACGGCGAGCAGCAGCGCGAACGTGTCGACCGGTTCGCCGTCTCGCAACCGGAACCAGCCCCGCACGATCGGGCGTCCGGTCGGCTCGCCGTCCATGAACGCGGCGTCGTCGGGATGCAGACGCACGTCAAGGTTCTGGCGGAACGCCGAGGCGAACTGGTCATCAAGGCCGACCCGGCTGCACTCCTCGGGAGGCGGCAGGTCGGGCGGCGCGCCGTCCACGAACTCGAACGCCGACGGATCGGCGCCGGTGCCAGCGTCGGCGGCGGCGAGATCGCCGAACGTGCCGAGCAACGCGAGCACCGGTCGGTCGCCCGCGTCCGGTCGGTCGGCATCCGGCCTGGCAATCAGGTCGGCGGCAACGGTCACGAAGCGCCGGCCGCTCTTGCGCACCCGGGCAGCGATCGTCACCGGGCCGACCTTGCCGGGCGTGAGGAAGTGGGCGGTGACCGTGACTGCATCGGGTCGGCCGGCGGTGGCGGCCATCGCCCGTGCGGCCGTCGCCAGGAGGTATCCGCCGTTGGCGTTGCCGGCGATGTCCCACCCTGGCCGGATCTCGGCGTCCCAGTTGCCGCCGTCGCCACCGGTCACCGCCGTGTCGTGGGCAAACCGGCCGGGCGCGATCGTCATCCCCCGGTTCTACTGCGCCACGGCGGCCGTCGGTCGACTCATCAGGGTTGGAACTATACCCATGGGGGGTATCGTGGAGGCATGGCCAAGACCCCGACTGTGCCGACTGTGCCGACGACTGTGCCGACGACTGTGCCGCCGGCTGTGCCGACTGTGCCGTCTGTGCCGGGCTACCACGACAGCAAGCAGCAGGTGCTCGCCCGGCTGCGGCGCATCGAGGGCCAGGTGCGCGGGCTGCAGCGCCTGGTCGACGAGGACACCTACTGCATCGACGTGCTCACCCAGGTGGCTGCCGCCACGAAGGCGCTGCAGGGTGTCGCCGTCTCGCTGCTCGACGAACACGTGCGCCACTGCGTCGTGCACGCCAGCGAGCAGGGGGCCGACGTCGATGCCCGGGTCACCGAGGCGATCACCGCCGTGCAACGACTGATGAGGACGTGAACCGATGAGTGCTACGACCCCGACGACCGATCCCGACCAGGAGGCCGTGACCCTCGAGCTCACCGGCATGACGTGCGCAGCGTGCGCCAACCGCATCGAACGCAGCCTGAACAAGATCGACGGCGTCGACGCCGCGGTCAACTTCGCCACCGAACGGGCGCGTGTGCGCTTCGACCCAACCACGACTACGGCCGACCTGCTCGTCGGCGCCGTCGAACGCGCCGGTTACGGCGCCTCGGTACGCCCGTCGCCGACCGCCCACGCCCACGCGGCCGCCGCGTCGGCAGCCAACGGCGGCTCCGCGCACGCCGGCACGGCTCAGGACCTCGTTCACGGTGGCGGCCATGATCACGGGCCCGACGTGGCGCTCTCGGTTCTCCGCAGGCGGCTCGTCGTCGCCATCGTCCTGGGCGTTCCGGTCGTCGCGCTCTCGATGATCCCCGCGCTCCAAGTCGACAACTGGCAGTGGCTCGCCTTCGCCCTCGCCACGCCCGTCGCGTTGTGGGCGGGCTGGCCGTTCCATCGCGCCGCCGCCCGCACGGCCCGGCACGGCGGCACGACGATGGACACGCTCGTGTCGATCGGCGTGCTCGCCGCGTTCGCCTGGTCGACGTGGGCCCTGTTCTGGGGCACGGCGGGCGAGCACGGCATGACGATGCGCCTGTCGTGGCGCCCCACCCGGGCGGGGGCCAGCGGGCACCTCTACCTGGAGGTGGCGGTCACCGTCGTCGCCTTCTTGCTCGCCGGGCGCTACCTGGAAGCGCGGGCCAAGCAGCGGTCCGGCCGGGCCCTCGCCGCCCTCGCCGGTCTCGGCGCCAAGGAGGCGAGCGTGCTCGCCACCGATGGCACCGAGCGGCTCGTCCCCGTCGCCCAGCTCGTGGTCGGCGACCGCTTCGTCGTACGCCCAGGCGGGCAGATCGCCACCGACGGGGCGGTCGAGAGCGGGGAGTCGTCCGTCGACCAGTCGCTCGTGACCGGCGAGTCGGTGCCGGTCGACGTCGGCCCCGGCGACGCCGTCGTCGGCGCCACGCTCAACGTGTCCGGTCGCCTCGTCGTGCGGGCCACCGGCGTCGGCGAAGACACGGCGTTGGCGCGC
>JAYUAM010000868.1:0-3102 GCA_043741295.1 Acidimicrobiia bacterium | reverse complement strand
GCGGTGCGCGGCCAACCCGCCGGGCACCCCGAACGCGCCGGCGCAGGGCGTTGCCTACGGGCTCGACCGGCCGTTCTTCCAACGGCTCCTGCAGACCGAACTGGCCGATGTGCTCGGGTCGGCCACGGCGGCGAAGTGCGTCGCCGCGGCGGTCATCACCCAGTTCGACGACACCGAGTTCGCCCACTTCTGGTACAACATCGACAAGGGCGGCGTAGTCGCCAAAGCCAAGGCGATCGTCAGCCGCTGCTGACCCAGTGCGGCCCGGCTCAACGGCGGAGGGTGACCGGCGACGACTTCGCCACGTCCTCGAAGAAGTCGTTCCCCTTGTCGTCGACGACGACGAAGGCAGGGAAGTCCTCGACGTCGATCTTCCAGACTGCCTCCATGCCGAGTTCGGGGTACTCGAGCACCTCGACGTGGCGGATGCAGTCCTGGGCGAGGCGCGCGGCGGGTCCGCCGATCGAGCCGAGGTAGAACCCGCCGTGGCGATGGCAGGCGTCAGTGACCTGCTTCGAGCGGTTGCCCTTGGCGAGCATCACCATCGAGCCGCCGGCGGCCTGGAACTCGTCGACGTAGCTGTCCATGCGGCCAGCGGTCGTCGGCCCGAACGACCCCGACGCCATGCCGATGGGCGTCTTGGCGGGGCCCGCGTAGTAGACGCAGAAGTCCTTCAGGTACTGCGGCATGCCGTCACCAGCGTCGAGGCGCTCCTTGATCTTGGCGTGGGCGATGTCGCGCGCCACCACCATCGGCCCGCTGAGCGACAGCCGGGTCTTCACCGGGTACTTCGACAGCTCTGCCCGGATCTCGGCCATCGGCCGGTTGAGATCGACGCGCACGACATCGCCGCCCATCTGTTCATCGATGACCTCGGGCAGGAAGTGGGCGGGGTCGGTCTCCAACTGCTCCAGGAACACGCCCTTGGCCGTGATCTTGCCGAGCGCCTGGCGGTCGGCCGAGCAGGACACGGCGATGCCCACCGGGCAGCTCGCCCCGTGGCGCGGCAGGCGGATGACGCGCACGTCGTGGCAGAAGTACTTGCCCCCGAACTGGGCGCCGATGCCGATCTGCTGCGAGAGCTCGAGCACCTTCGCCTCGAGCTCGATGTCGCGGAACCCGCGGCCGTTGGCGTCGCCGGTGAGCGGCAGCGTGTCGAGGTAGCGGGCGCTGGCGAGCTTGGCCGTCTTCATCGTGTGCTCGGCGGACGTGCCGCCGATGACGATGGCGAGGTGGTAGGGCGGGCAGGCCGACGTGCCGAGTCGCGGCAGTTCGCGCGCCAGGAAGGCGAGCAGGCTCTTCTCGTTGAGCAGGGCCTTGGTCTCCTGGTACAGGTAGCTCTTGTTCGCCGAGCCACCGCCTTTGGCCATGAACAGGAAGCGGTACTCGTCGCCGTCGACGGCGTTGATCTCGATCTCGGCCGGCAGGTTGTTGCCCGTGTTTCGCTCGTCGTACATCGTGAGCGGGGCCATCTGGCTGTAGCGCAGGTTGTCGGTCTGGTACGTGTCGAAGATGCCGCGCGCGATGGAGGCCTCGTCGCCGCCGCCGGTGAACACCATCTGGCCCTTCTTGCCCTTCACGAGCGCGGTACCGGTGTCCTGGCACATCGGCAGCACGCCGCCGGCGGAGATGCACGCGTTCTTCAACAGGTCGAGGGCGACGAAGCGGTCGTTGCCGCTCGCCTCGGGGTCGTCGAGGATCAGCCGCAGCTGGCGCAGGTGGCCGGGTCGCAGGAAGTGGGCGATGTCGTGCATCGCCGTCCGGGTGAGCATCGTGAGCGCGTCGTGCTCGACGCGCAGGAACCGGCCGGCGGGGGAGTCGAACGTCGATACCCCGTCCGTGGTCAACAGCCGGTACGGCGTCTCGTCATCGTGGGCGATCGGGAGCAGCTCGGTGAACGCGAACTCGGCCATGCCGCCCACGGTACCGAAGCCCGACGACCGCCACCCCAACAGCAGAGCGCCGGCCGCACCAGTCCAGTTCGGCACGAACCTCGAACGTTGACGACCTGACTGCGCTCCTCGCCCATACCCGGTCAACGTTCGGCCATCCCGATCGCCGGCCGCACCGTTGCCGCCGGAGGGCGGGTGGCGCGCCCGGGTCGCGAGGGCGCGGGTCCGTGGCTCCCGGCCCGAGCCGGAACGCGTCAGCCGAGGGCGTTGCTGCCGGCGAAGGCGACGGGGTCGCCGACGACCGGGATGGCCGGTGTCGACCATGCGGTCGTGTCGGCGATGACCGCGGCGACCGCCCGCCACGTCTTCGGGTCCCAGCCCTCGGCCGACGCCCGCACGGTTCCGTCCTCCTGGATGAACACGAACGCCGGCAGCCGGTCGAGCCCCATCGCCTTCACCGCGGCGCGATCGGGATCGCAGAACACCAGGAACTCGTCGGCCAACGGGCCGAGGAACGCCCTGGCGTCGTCGGCATCGGCGGTGACGAGGAAATTGATGCGCACCGCAGCGTCGCGGAAGGCCCGCATGATGCGCGCCGCCGTGGCCAGCACCCACGCGCTCTCCACCGTATACGGGTCGATGACGACCGACGCGAGGTGGAACGTGGTGAGCCATTCGCTCAGTGGGCGACCGGCGCCGCGCAGGGGATGGAGGACCAGGTCGCCTGGGGGATCGCTCGCCACGAGCGACGACGGTAGCAAGCCAGCACTAGCGTGACCGAAATGCACCCGATCGAGCGCCTGCGGTACGTGGCGCGCTCGTCCGGAGCGGACCAGGAGCTACTCGTACGCGAGACGGCCGGCGCGCTCGCCGCGCTGGGGCTCGACGACGCCGGTCTCGTCACCGCCTGCCGCCGCATCATCGACCGCCACACGACGTCCGGGCCGCTGTGGTGGCTGTGTGCGCGTGCCCTCACCTCGACCGAGCCGTGCCGCGAGGTGTGGCGGGCGGCCGAGGCCATCGCCGAGGACACGACGGGGCGCCAGCTCGCCGACGCGCTGCCGGACGATGCCACGGTGTGCGTGCTCGGCTGGCCCGACCTGACCGGCGAGGCCCTCGTCCGCCGAGGCGACGTACGGGTGCTGTGTGTCGACACCTTGGGCGAGGGCAGCGGGCTCGCCCGTCGCCTCCGTCGGGCCGACATGGAGGC
>JAYUAM010000867.1:0-7286 GCA_043741295.1 Acidimicrobiia bacterium | reverse complement strand
TCGGGACGAAAGAGGTGACCCGTGGCCGAGCAGCCCAGCCAAGCGCGAGCGGTGATCATCGGCGGCGGCATCGTCGGGTGCTCCACCGCCTACCACCTCGCGCGCCTCGGCTGGACCGACACGGTGCTCGTCGAGCGTCACAAGCTCACGTCGGGCTCCACGTTCCATGCCGCCGGCCTCGTCGGTCAGCTGCGCACGAGCGCGAACATCACCCAGCTGCTCGGCCACTCCGTCGCCCTGTACAAGGAGCTCGAGGCCGAGACCGGGCTGGCGACGGGCTGGAAGATGAACGGCGGCCTGCGCCTTGCCTGCAACCAGGAGCGGTGGAACGAGGTGAAGCGCCAGGCCACGACGGCGACCTCGTTCGGCCTGCAGATGCACCTGCTCTCGCCGCGCGAGGCCCAGGAGCTCTGGCCACTCATGACGGTGGACGACGTGGTGGGCGCGGCGTTCCTGCCCACCGACGGGCAGGCCAACCCATCGGACATCACGCAGGCTCTGGCCCGCGGCGCGCGCAATGCCGGCGCGACGATCTGCGAGGACACCGACGTCGAACGCATCGAGCTCGACGACGCCGGTCGCATCGCCGCTGTGATCACCTCGCGAGGGCGGATCGCCTGCGAGGTCGTCGTGTGCTGCGCCGGTCAGTGGACGCGCCCGCTGGCGGCGACCGTCGGCGTGAACGTGCCCCTCGTGTCGGTGCAGCACCAGTACGTGATCACCGCACCGATCGACGGCGTGACGCGCGACCTGCCGACGCTGCGCGATCCCGACCGTCTCACGTACTACAAGGAGGAGGTCGGCGGGCTGGTGATGGGCGGCTACGAGCCGAACCCGCTGCCGTGGGCCGACGGCGGCATCCCGGCCGACTTCAACTTCAAGCTCCTTGACGCCGACTTCGACCACTTCGCCCCAACGATGGAACTGGCGATCGGCCGCGTGCCGGCCCTGGCCACCGCCGGTATCAACCAGCTGATCAATGGGCCCGAGAGCTTCACGCCCGACGGCAACTTCATCCTCGGCCAGGCGCCCGAGCTGGCGAACTTCTTCGTCGGTGCCGGGTTCAACGCCTTCGGCATCGCCGCCGGCGGCGGCGCCGGCATGGCGCTGGCCGAGTGGGTGCACGCCGGTCGGGCGCCGTACGACCTGTGGCCCGTCGATCTCCGCCGCTTCGGCCGCCCGCATCAGGAGACCGACTGGGTGCGCACCCGCACGATGGAGGCTTACGCCAAGCACTACACGATGGCGTGGCCGCACGAAGAGCACGACAGCGGGCGCCCGTCCCGCCTCTCGCCGCTGTATGCGCGTCTGCGTGACGCCGACGCGTGCTTCGGCGAGAAGCTCGGCTGGGAACGGCCGAACTGGTTCGCCTCGGCGACGGCAGGCGAGACGCCACACGACGTGTACACCTACGGCCGCCAGAACTGGTTCGCCGCCGTCGGGCGCGAGCACCGGGCGATCCGCGAGACCGTCGCCGTGATCGACCAGACGTCCTTCGCCAAGTTCACGCTCAAGGGTTCCGGCGCGTTGGCGGCACTGAGCTGGATCTGCGCCAACGACGTCGACAAGCCGGTGGGCTCGCTCACGTACACCCAGATGCTCGACGAGCGCGGCGGCATCCAGTGCGATCTCACGGTGTGCCGCGTCGCGCGCGACGAGTTCTACATCACCACCGGCACGGGCTTCGCGACGCACGACTTCGACTGGATCTCGCGCAACATCCCGGCGGGTGCCAACGCCCAACTGGTCGACGTCACTTCGGCCTACTCGGTGCTCTCGGTGATGGGCCCGAACGCCCGGGCACTGCTGCGGCAGGTGACCCGGGCTGAACTGTCGAACGCGGCGTTCCCGTTCGGCACGCAACGGGTGATCGGCATCGCCGGCTGCCCGGTGCGGGCCCTGCGCGTGACCTACGTCGGCGAGCTGGGATGGGAGCTGCACCTGCCGGTGGAGTACGCCGTCACGGTGTACGACGCGCTCGTCGACGCCGGGGCTGACCACGGGTTGACGAACGCCGGATACCGGGCGATCGAGAGCTGCCGGTTGGAGAAGGGCTACCGGGCGTGGGGCTCCGACATCGGGCCAGACCACACGCCGATCGAGGCTGGTCTCGGATGGGCGGTGAAGCTCCGCACGAGTGTCGACTTCCTCGGACGGGCGGCGATGGAGCGCCAGCGCGCCGACGGCGTGCGCAAGATGCTTGCGGTGTTCACGATCGACGAACCGATCGACGCGCCGAACCCGACCGTGCTGCTCGGGCGGGAGACGATCTACCGCGACGGCGAGCGGGTCGGGTGGCTGACGAGCGGCGGGTACGGCTACACGATCGGCCGGCCGATCGGCTACGGCTACGTCCGCAACCCCGACGGCGTGACCGCCGACTTCGTCAGCAGCGCAACCTACGAGCTGGAGGTCGCCACCGAACGCGTGCCCTGCACCGTGTCCCTCCGCCCCCTCTACGACCCCACGAACAAGAGGGTGAAGTCATGAGCACGGTGGTGATCGGCGGCGGCATCCTCGGCTGCTCGGTGGCGTACCACCTGACGGCGATGGGGGAGACGGACGTCGTCCTCGTCGAGCAACACAAGCTCACCGACGGTGCCACCTGGCACGCCGCCGGGCTGGTGGGCCAGCTGCGCTCGTCGCGCAACACCACCCGCATGTTGGAGCACTCGGTCGAGCTGTACGGACGCCTCGAGGCCGAGACGGGGCAGGCGGTCGACTGGCACCAGGTGGGCAGCCTGCGCCTGGCCTGCTCGCCCGAGCGCGTGCTGGAGCTGAAGCGGCTGACGACCATGGCCAAGAGCTTTGGCCTGCCGATGGAGGTGATCTCGCCGGCCCGGGCGCGAGACCTGTTCCCGCTCATGCAGGTGGACGACGTGCTCGCCGCGGCCTTCCTGCCCACCGATGGCTACATCGATCCCTCCAGCGTCACGCAGGCGATCGCCCGTGGCGCCCGCAACCGCGGTGCCCGCATCATCGAAGACACGAAGGTCACGTCGATCACCGTTGCCGGCCGGCGGATCACGTCGCTGCAGACGCGCAACGCCGAGCGCGGCGAGGAGACGATCGAGTGCGAGGTCGTCGTCAACGCAGCTGGCATGTGGGGCCTGGAGGTCGGGCGCCTCGCTGGCGTCCGCGTGCCCGCCTTCGCCGTCGAGCACCAGTACCTGCTGACGGGTCCGATCGACGAGGTCACCCCGGCCGAGCTGCGCGACATGCCGACGATGCGCGACCCCGACCACCTCGTGTACTACAAGCCCGACGGCCCCGGCCTGCTCGTCGGTGGCTACGAGCCCGACACGCTGGCCTTCGCGGAAGACGGCATCCCCGTGCCGTTCCAACGCCAGCTGCTCGAGCCGAACTTCGACCGCTTCGAGCAGCTCGCCACGCTCGCGACGCACCGCACGCCGGTGATCGAGCGCGCCGGCATCCGCTCGCTGATCAACGGCCCGATCCCGTACTCGGCCGACGCCGACTTCGTGATGGGCCGCACACCCGAGCTCGACAACTTCTTCGTGTCCACCGGCTTCCTGTACGGCATCGCCGCCGGCGGGGGAGCGGGCAAGATGATGGCCGAGTGGATCCTGGAAGGCCGCCCCTCGCTCGACCTGTGGCCGCTCGACGTGCGCCGGTTCTCGTTCCACCACACGACCAAGCACTTCATGTACCCGCGTGCGGTCGAGCTGTACGGGCACCACTACAAGCTCGCCGCGCCGGGTACTGAGCATCTGTCGGGCCGGGGCGTTCGGCGCAGTCCGCTGCACGACGCGCTCGCCGCGAAGGGTGCCGTGTTCGGCTCGCGCGGCGGATGGGAGCGCCCGAACTGGTTCGCTCCGCCCGGCGTCGAGCCCGTCGACCGCCCGTCGTTCACCGAGCCGAACTGGTTCCCTCACGTCGGTGCGACACACCGTGCCGTGCGCGAGGGAGTGGGCATCATCGACCAGTCGTCGTTCGCCAAGTTCGAGATCAATGGTCCCGACGCGCTGGCCACCGTGCAGTGGCTGTCGGTGGCGAACATGGACAAGCCGCTCGGCACCGTGACCTACACGCAGCTGTGCAACGAGCGCGGCGGTATCGAGTGCGACCTCACGATGACGCGCACCGCGCCCGACTCCTGGTATGTGGTCACCGGCGCGGCGTTCGGCGCGCACGACATGGGGTGGATCCGGGCCAACGCGCCGGCCGGCGCGATCGAGCGCGGCACGGTGCAGATCCGCGACCTCACGTCAGCGCGCGCCGTGCTCAACCTGTGCGGACCGGTGGCGCGCGACGTGCTCGCCGCTGTGTGCGAGGACGACGTCTCGAACGACGCGTTCCGCTACGCCCGAGCGCGCGACCTCACCATCGGCTCGGCGCCGGTGCTGGCGATGCGCGTCGGCTACGTCGGTGAGCTGGGGTGGGAGCTGCACATCCCCACCGAGTACGCGGCCCACGTCTACGAGCTTCTGTGGGCGGCGGGCCAAGCCCACGGCATCGTCGACGTCGGCTATCGCACGATCGACACGATGCGGCTGGAGAAGGGCTACCTCTACTGGTCCACCGACATCACGCCCGACACGACGCCGTGGGAGGCCGGGCTCGACTGGAGAGTCGACCTCGACAAGGGCCCGTTCTGCGGGCGTGACGCGCTCGTCGCCCAGAAGGAGGCGGGTGTCACGCGCAAGCTGTGCACCTTCATGCTGGAGGCGCCCGCGGGGCAGCGCGTGTGGCCGGTGAGTGGTGAGGCGATCATCGCCCCGGCGACCGGCGAGGTGATCGGGTTCACCACGAGTGCCAACTTCGGCCACACCGTCGGCAAGCCGATCGCCTACGGCTACCTGCCGGTGGAGCAGATCGACGCCGACCGCCACGACTTCACGATCGAGGTCTACGGCGAACCGATCCCTGCCACCCGCCACGACGGCGCGCTCTACGACCCGAAGGGCACCCGGCTGCGCTCGTGAGCCGAGCCGCTTTCGCGCCGCGTCGACCGCCGGCTGGCCGGCGCCGTCGGGCCGCAGCTGGCCGATCTTGGTCCCGGACTAGATCGCGGCCTCGACCATGATCTCGACCTTGTAGTCGGGGGTGGCGAGGGCGGCCTCCACCGTGGCACGCGCCGGCGTCTGCCCGGGCACGACCCAGGCGTCCCACACGGCGTTCATCTCGCCGAAGGTCGACATGTCGGACAGCCAGATGTTGGTGCGTAGGAGCTTCGACTTGTCGGTACCGGCCTCGGCGAGCAACTCGTCGATGCGGGCGAGGATCTGCGTGGTCTGGCCCGTGACGTCCTGGGTGTTGTCGGCGGCGACGACGCCGGCGAGGTACACCGTGCTGCCGTGGACGACGCCCTGGCTCATACGGGGACCGGGCTGGATGCGCTTGATGCTCATGAGGGGGAGAGTACCTGTCGGCCGAGGTCTGCCGCCCGTGCCGCTGCTCGATCCGACGGGCACGACGACATGGAACACTCGTGTCATGGCTGACGCGAGCGAGTCCAGCGATCTCCGCGCGGCGCTGGAGCGCGTCCCGTTGTTCGGCGGTTCACCGACGGTGACCGTGGCCGCTGCGGCCGTTCGGCTTGCGGGGCTGACGAACGTCAACTGGTTGGTGACCGCGCAGGATGGCGCGCCCTACGTGCTTCGCCTGCCGGGCGCGGGTACGTCGGAGTACATCGACCGTCGCGCCGAGGCGACGGCGGCCCGCAACGCGGCGACGGCGGGCGTGAACGCCGAGCTCGTGTTCTTCGACGCCGCCGACGGTCTGATGCTCACGCGCTTCGTCGACGGCGCGGTGACGATGGATGCCGGGCGGTTCGCCGCCGACCCGGGCGCCGTTGCCCGGGCCGGCGAGGTGTTCCGGCGTCTGCATTCGGCGTCGGCGCCCTTTGCCACTGACTTCTCGCTGTTCCCGATGATCGACGAGTACAAGGCACTGCTCGCGGCGAAGGGCGCAATGCTGCCCGAGGGCTACGACGAGGTGCAGGTGGCGGCGTCCTCGGTTCAGTCGGCGCTCGAAGCACGCCCCGTCGCGCTCGTGGCGAGCCACTGCGATCCGTTGTGCGAGAACTTCCTCGACACGGGCGAGCGGATGTACCTCATCGACTACGAGTACGCCGGGAACAACGATCCGATGTGGGATCTCGGCGACCTGTCGGTCGAGGGCGCCTTCACCGACGAGCAGGACGGCGTGCTCATGCGGGCGTACTTCGGTGACGATCCGCCGGCCGATCAGGTGGGGCGCATGGTGGCTTACAAGGCGCTGTGCGATCTGCTCTGGACCCTTTGGGGCGTCATCCAGCACGTCAACGGCAACCCCGCCGACGACTTCTGGGCCTATGCCGTCGGCCGCTTCGAGCGCTGCCAGCGGCTGATGTCGTCCCCTGCGTTCGCCACCCACGTCGTCGCGATCGACGGATAGATGATCGCGTAGCACATCCTAGACGCGTGTGCTACGGTAGGTTCATGGCCAGCGAAGTCACCGAGGTCGGCGTGCGCGAGCTGCGCAACCACACGACGAGCGTCATCGATGCCGTCGAGCGCGGCGAGACCGTCTACCTCACCCGGCACGGCCGCCGAATTGCCGCCATCGTCCCAGCTCCCAACGTACCGAGCGACGATGTCGCCGACTTCCTGCGACTCGTGCACGCACGAGAGCCGTACGACAGTGGGCTGGCCGACTTCGTGTCCGAGCAACGCGCCGCCGAGGTCGAGCCCGATCGGTGGGGTTGATCCTCGACACCTCGGCGGTGATCGGGCTCGTCGAACGCCACAGCGAGGCGATCGAGGCCGTCGTGGCGGCGGATCCCGTGCGACCCGTGGTGTCGATCATCTCGCTCGGCGAACTGCAGCACGGCCTTCGGCGCGCGGCCACGGCGCGCGAGCGTCGCGCCCGGCAGGCCACGCTGGACATCGTCGCCGAGCTGATCGCCGTGGGGCTGTCGCTGGCGGCGGCCAAAGGCTTCGGCGAGCTGTCCGCGCGCTTGCCGCGGCGAGTCGGTGTCGCTGACCGCTGGATCGCGGCAACCGCGCTGACCCGGTCGCTCACCCTGGTCACCGAGGACCGCGAGTTGGCCGAAGCGTTGCGCGGCTGCGACGTACCGGGACGCGGCGCGGTCGAGGTCGTGTTCGTCGAGCGGTGAGCGCGATCACGGCGTGATCCGGCGCTCGCCGATCTGTCCCGGATTGGCGACGTATGTGTCCCCAATCCGGGACAGTTCGGGCCGGCCGACCCGCCGGCCGCCGATCCGCCGGGTCCGACGCGCGGGCCGAGCGGCGGGCTCTACGCGAACTCGTCGGGGAGCTCGT
>JAYUAM010000866.1:0-7289 GCA_043741295.1 Acidimicrobiia bacterium | reverse complement strand
GCGAGACGGCGGCGCGCCCGACGAGACGGCGGCGCAGCCGGGCGAGACGGCGGCGCGCCCGGCTCAGGCAGCCCGTCGGCGGGCGACGGCTTCGCCGAGACCGACGAGCGTGACCTCGGCGAGCGACGCCCGGTGCTCGTCGGCGAAGCCTAGGTCGTGCCCGTCGCTCATCGGCCCGGGTACGGCCACCGTGTACAGGCCCGCGGCGACCGCCGCCGTGAGTCCCGCCACCGAATCCTCGAACCCGACGCTACGAGCGGGATCGGCACCGAGCAGCGCGCAGGCCGTGAGGTAGGGCTCGGGGTGCGGCTTCGGACGTTCGACCCGGTCGACCGACACGACGGCCACGAAGTGCTGCGCCATCGCCAGGCGGTCGAGGTGCGCCTCGATCCAGTCGGCCGGCGCGTTCGAGGCGATGGCCACCGGAACGTCGGCGTCAGCCGCGGCGGCGAGGAGGTCGAGCACCCCCGGGCGCGGCGCGATCGTGTCGACGAGGGCGAGGCGGTGCTCGTGCACCCGCGTCCGCAGCGTGTGCGCATCGAGTCGACGGCCGACGGCCGCGCTGAGCTCGTCGACCCACGGGGCGGCGTAGATCGTGCCGACGTAAGGCAACCAGCGCTCGAGCGGGTAGGCGTGCCCGTGCTCCGCCCACACCCGGCGCACGCCTTCGTACTCGGGCGTCTCGGTGTCCACCAGCGTCCCGTCGAAGTCGAACACCAGAGCCGCCGGGAGCACGGGGGCACGCTACCGGCGTTCAGCAGCCGGTCACCCGCCGGTTCGACCCGGATCGAGGGCGGCCACGAGCACCCGCACCAGCGCGGGCACGGTATGAGGATCGGCCACCGACGGCGTCGGCAGGTCGAGCTGCCGGCACACCGTCGCCGTCGACGGACCGATGCAGGCCACGACGGGCGGCACCGCCCCGACCCCGTACGCCTCGACGAACGAGCGCGCCGCCGACCCCGACAGGAACGTGACCGCGTCGGCGCCGGCCAGCCGCTCGGCCACATCGCCGTCGCGCCCGACGGCGACCGTGCGATACGCCGTCACTGCGTCCACCGTCCACCCCCTGTCGCGCAACCCGGCGGCCACGGCGGGTCCGGCGCGGTCGGCCTGGGCCACGAGCACCCGACCGCCGCCCGCAGACACCCGGGCGAAGGCGTCGACCAGCGCCGCGCCGAGCGCGGCAGCGGGTTCCAGATCGACCGGCAGGCCCGCCGCGCGCGCTGCCGCCGCGGTTGCCGGGCCGACGACCGCGACGCGCACGGACATCGCCCCCGGTTCCGTTCGGCCGATGCCGGCGGCAGCCAGCGCTCGCACACCGTTGACCGAAGTGACCACGACCCAGTCGTACCGGTGGGCACGCCACGCGTCGCCCACGGCGGCGGAGGCGAGCTCGATGCGGATCGTCGGCGCTTCGACGACATCGGCACCGGCGGCGCGCAGCAGGTACATCAGCTCGGCGGCGTCCTCGGCCGGGCGGGTGACGACGACCCGCCGGCCGGCCAGCGGCGCGTCCGAACCACCGGGCATCGCGGACCGCTCAGTCGAGGTCGAACAGGTCGCGCAGCGCGGCAGCGTTGCGCTCGGCGCGCGCGGTGCCGGCATCGGCCTTCAACCGCACGGACGGGTCGTGAAGCAGCTTGGCGACCATCGCCCGGGTCATCGCCTCGACCGCTTCCCACTGCCGCTCGTCGAGCCCACCGAGCTTGCGGCGGGCCCGCTCGACCTCGCCCTGGCGGACGGTCTCGCCGCGCTCGCGCAGCTGGGCCACGAGTGGGGCCACCTCGCGCGCCTGGGCGAGATCGAGGTAGCGGGCGACTTCCTCTTCGACGATGGCGTCGGCCGCCGCCACTTCACCAGCGCGCCGTTCGAGGCCCTTCGCCGCCCAGGCCCGCAGATCGTCGAGATCGAGCAGGGTCACGCCGGGAACCGCCCGCACCGCCGCATCGACGTTGCGGGGTACGCCTATGTCGATCACCAGCAGCGGTCGCCGCGGCCGGCAGGCCATCGCCGCCAGCACTGCGGGTTGCTCGACGAGCACCTCGGCGGTGCTCGTGGACGCGAGCACGACATCGGCCATCGAGAGGTCGTCGAGCGCCTCGGACAGACCCATGGCCCTGCCGCCCACCCGCTCGGCCAGTTCGGCCGCCTTCGCACGCGTGCGGTTGGCGACGACGATGCTGCCAGCGCCGGCGTTCGCCAACGCGACGGCGACCTGCGCGCCCATCTCACCGGCACCGAGCACGAGCACGTGGCGACCGTCGAGCGAGCCGAGCCGCTCACGAGCGAGATCGACGGCGGCATGCGAGACCGACGCCGTCCCGCGCCCGATGCCGGTCTGTGTACGCACGCGTTTGCCGACCTCGACCGCGTGACGCATGAGCAGGTTGAGGGCGGCGCGCGCTGAGCCCTCATCGCGCGCCTGCTCCCACGCGGCGCGCAACTGACCGAGGATCTCGTGTTCGCCGAGCACCGCCGAATCGAGCCCGGCTGCCACCTTGAAGAGGTGGGTCACGGCGTCGGCGTCGTGGGCTGAGTAGAGGTAGTTGGCGACCTCGTCGGGCGCCAGGCCGGTGAGCACGGCGAAGAAGTCGCGCACATCGGCGTAGGCCCCGTGGAACCGTTCGGCGACCACCACCACCTCGGTGCGGTTGCAGGTCGAGAGGACGACGGCCTCGGTGACGTTGGCGCGCGAGTGGAGGTCGTGCAGCGCTTTCGAGAGGCGGTCGACCGGAATGGAGGCGCGCTCGAGCACCGCAAGTGGAACGGTCCGCTGGTTCAGGCCGAGAACGACGATCGACACGAGGGCTCCGGGGGTGGCAACGGCTCAGTACGAGCCTACGCCCGCGGTGGTCGGATCACGCACTGGCCGCAGTGCCGTCGATGGTGGGCGCGGCGGTCGGCACGATGCGCCGCTCCTGGTAGAAGGACAGGATCTGCAACTCGACGGCGAGGTCGACCTTGCGGACCGACACCCCGCGCGGCACCGAGATCACCACCGGCGCGAAGTTGAGGATCGAGGTCACACCAGCGCGCACCAGACGGTCGGCGGCGTCCTGCGCAGCGAGCGCCGGCGTGGCGATGACGCCGATGGTCGAACTGCCGCTGGCGTCGACCACGTCGGGTAGTTCGTCGAGCGGCCGCACCGCGACGCCGCCGACCATCGTGCCGACCTTCACCGGATCGATGTCGACCAGTCCGGCCAGCGGGTAGCCCCGCTCGTGGAAGCCGCCGTAGTTCGCCAGCGCGGCACCGAGGTTGCCGGCACCGACGATGACCACCGGCCAGGCCCGGGTGAGGCCCAGCTCGCGGTTCATCTGGTAGAGCAGGTAGTTCACGTCGTACCCGACGCCGCGCGTGCCGTAGGAACCGAGGTACGACAGATCCTTGCGCACCTTGGCGGCGTTCACCCCCGCCAGTTCAGCGAGGCGCTCGGATGACACGCTGGCGATGTTCTCCGCCGACAGATCGAACAGGCTGCGCAGATACACGGGCAGGCGCGACACCGTGGCGTCGGGAATCCGGCTCGTGTTCCGATCGGGCATGACCGCGAGGTTAGGGCGGCGCTCGCGGCGCGTCCCAACGCGCCCGACCCCGGTCACCGGCGTCGAAGCGTCGGCCGGGACTGTCTCGCGCACCGCCGGCGGACGTACGCTAGGGGGCCATGGTCGGTAGGGCGATGGCGGCGACGGCGACCGTCGTCGCGTTCGTGTTCACCCTGGCTCTCGCCGAACGTTGGCTGTCGCGACGGCGGTCGCACGAGCGGGCGTGGACCGTTTCGATGGCGATGTTCACCGTCGCCTCGGGTGCCCTCCTCTGGGGCATCGGCGTCGGTTGGTCGGCGTTGACGTTTCGCGTCTTCTACCTCTTCGGCGCGATCCTGAATGTGCCGTGGCTCGCCCTCGGAACGGTTGAACTGCTCGCCGGGCCCCGCTGGGGACGGCCGCTTCGGCGGTGGCTCGTCGTCGCGTCGGCGTTCGCCGCGGGGATCATGCTCGAAGCACCCCTGCGGGGCCGGGTTCCCGTCGACCAGCTGCCGACCGGGAAGGCGCTGTTCGGCGTCGCTCCCCGGCTGCTGGCCGGCGCCGCGTCCGGCGTGGCGTCGCTCGTGCTCGTCGGTGGCGCGCTCTGGTCGGCGTGGCGCCTGTGGCGCGCTCGCGACCGACCGGTGGCGGCGACCGACCGTGCGCGCCCGTCGACGGCGCCGCGCCGGCTCGCCGGCGGCAACGTGCTCATCGCGATCGGTACGTTGATCCTCGGGGCATCCGGCACCCTCAACGGTCGCCTCGGCGAGGCCACCGCGTTCGCGGTGACCCTGGCGCTCGGTGTCGTCGTGCTCTTCGTCGGCTTCGTCGTCGCCACGTCGGCCAACGCGGCGCGCCGTCGACCGGTCGCCCCATGGCTCGACGCGGCTCTCGCTGCTCGCGACGGCGCGGCATAGGCCGGCCGGTCAGCGCAGGACGCGGCGCAGCAGCTTGCCGGCGTCGCTGCGCGGGACCTCGGGCACGATCATCACCTTCGAGGGGCACTTGTAGCGGGCGAGGTGATCGAGGCAGTGCTGGATGATCGGCTCCTCGTACAGCTCGGCCCCGTCCTTCGCCACGACGTAGGCCTTCACCGCCTCGCCGGTGTGCGGGTGCGGTACGCCGATGACCGCCACCTCGGCGACGCCGGGGAACGCGGCGATGACCTCCTCGACCTCGGCGGGGAACACGTTGAACCCCGACACGATGACGAGATCCTTCACGCGGTCGACGACGGAGACGTAGCCGTCGTCGTCCATCACCACGACATCCCCCGTGCGCAGCCAACCGTTGACGAGCACCCGCTCGGTGGCCGCGGCGTCCGCCCAGTAGCCCGCGAACACGTTCGGCCCCTTGACGAGCAGCTCGCCGGGATCCCCGTCCTCGACGTCGTCGCCGCTCGAGTCGACGACCCGCAGGTCGACGCCGGGAAGCGCGCGCCCGACCGTGCCCGAGCGCGGTTGCATGCCCACCGAAGTTGTGACCACCGGGCTGGCCTCGGTCAGGCCGTAGCCCTCGCGCACCGGTAGACCGAACCGGTCGCGGAACGTCTCGGCGGTGTCGACGCCGAGCGCGGCAGCGCCGCTCGTGACGAGGCGCACCGACGCGAACGCGTCGGCCGGCGCGTCGGCCAGGGCGCACCAGGCGACGAACATGGGCGGGGCGCCCGCCACGATCGTGACCGATCGCTGAGCGATGGTCTCCAACGCCGTCGTCGGGTCGAACCGTTGCACGAGCACGACCGACGCCCCGGCGGCCAACGCCTGGCCGAGGAGCACGTTCAGCCCGAAGACGTGGAACAACGGCAGGACGCACAACGCGACGTCGGTCCTCGCCACTGCGCCGTCGCGCCGACTCGACTGCTCGATGTTGGCGAGCAGGTTGGCGTGCGTGAGCATCGCCGCCCGGGGTGCGCCGGCGGTGCCCGAGGTGAACAGGAGCGCGGCGAGGTGGCCGGCAGGAACGTCGACGATCGCCGCGCGGTCGCCGGCCGGAGCGGCGTCGAGCACGATGTCGATCGGGCCCACGGGTGGCGGCGCGTCAGCGACGACAGCGTCGACCGCAGCAGCAGCGGCATCGGCCGGCCCGGCGCCGTCGCCAGCCCAGACGACGTGGCGCAACGACGGCACGGCGCCGAGCGCGACGCCGGCCCATGCCGATGCGCCCACCGGATCGACGACGACGGCGACGGCGCCGACCACGACCAGTTCGGCGGTGAGGGCACTCGGCGGGTCGGACGGGTTGAGCGGCACGGCGACGATGCCGGCACCGAGCAACGCCAGGTACGCCACGACGAAGTGGCGCGTGTTGCCGGCGACGATCGCCACGCGGTCGCCCGGAACGATGCCGAGACCGACGAGAACGGCGCGCACCGTGTCGACCTGTTCGCGCAGCTCTCCGTAGGTCGTGACCTCGCCCCTCGACACCAGCGCAGCGTCGTCGGCCGGGTGCGCAGCGATGACGCCGGCCAGGTTCATGCCACCGCCTCAGCGTCCGACGACGAACAGGGACACGACACCGGCGACGAGGATCGCTGCGAGCAGCAGGCCGAGGGTCAAGGTGGTGGCGGGACGCACGGCGGCGCAGCTTACCGGCGCACCGTGAGGTGCACGGGCGTCGTGACACCGGCGGCCTGATCGCGGTCCGGGTCCCCGACACCGGACGCAGTACCCGGTCCGTCGGTGAGGCGGGCGAGGCGCAGCTCGGTGCCCGCCACGAGCCCTAGCTCTTCTGCCGCCGACCGTCGCTCGAGGCACACGGCGAGCAGCCCCGAGCCGTCGACCACGAGACCGACCCTGCTCCCGATCTCGGCGAACGACGACACCCGGGCGGCGGTGCGCGTGACGTCGTCCCAACGCAACGAGATCGACGCACCCCAGTCGGCGATCTCCTCCGGGTCGACGTTGAGCTGCACGTTGCCGTAGTGATCGACCCACAGCACCTCGACCACCAGTTCCTCGCCCTGCATCCGCGGGATCGGCACCGTGCCGGGCAGCATCGTGTGGGGGTCGACCTCGATGCCGAGAGCGAGCAGATCGACCCCGAGACAGAGGTGCGCCGCCGCGGGCGCGAAGACATCGCGCGCGGCGAACGTGGGGCTCGGCGCCGCCAGGTGGTACCGCGCGTCCGTCAGCTCCACGGCCCGACCGGCGCCGCCGGCCACCGCCACGGCGTGGGCGAGCAGCCCGTTGTCCGGCCCGACGAACACGCCGGCGCCGTCGGCCACCTCGACCGCCACGGCGCGCCGCGCCGACCCGACGCCGGGATCGACGACCGCAAGGATCACGCCGGCTGGCACGTACGGCACCGCCCGGGCGAGGGCGAGGCCTCCGGCGCGCACGTCATGCTGCGCGACCTCATGGGTGAGGTCGGTGATGCGGACGTCTGGCGCGAGGTCGGCGATCACCGCCCGACAGACGCCCGCCAACTCGTCGCGCGTGCCGAGGTCGCTGAGGAAGCTCACGTGGCGGTAACGCAGCGGCACGTCGTCCACCGTAGGCGGCCTTGACCGTTCGGCGAAACGACCGGGCCAACGCGACCCGGACGAGACGAGCCGGCGTTCTCGGCAGAAAAACAAACAGGGCTGGTGTCGACCCCCCGGCGGCACCAGCCCTGTTGGCGCAGCCCGGCGAACCGGGCGCTGCGTATGCGGGAGACCCGCTGTGTCACGTGACACTAGGCCACCGGTCACACCAAGAAAAGCAACAGTTCCGTAACGAACAGAGAATCGTTCCCGATATCACGGAGCGTTCACCCGGCGCC
>JAYUAM010000865.1:0-1143 GCA_043741295.1 Acidimicrobiia bacterium | reverse complement strand
GCGACTACACCGAGATGGCGGCGGGCAGCGTGCTCGTCAGCTTCGGCAAGACCCGGGTGCTGTGCACGGCCTCGATCGACAGCGACGTACCGCGCTGGATGAAGGGCAAGGGGAAGGGCTGGGTGACGGGGGAGTACTCGATGCTCCCGGGCGCCTCGCCGGAGCGCATAGGGCGCGAAGCGGCCAAGGGCAAGCAGCAGGGACGCACCGTCGAGATCCAGCGCCTCATCGGGCGCAGCCTGCGGGCAGCGTGCGACATGGGCGCCCTCGGCGAGCGCCAAGTGATCGTCGACTGCGACGTGCTCCAGGCCGACGGAGGCACGCGGACGGCGTCGATCTGCGGCGGCTACCTCGCTCTGCACGACGCCCTCACGCGGCTGATGCTGGCGAAGGCGATCACGAAGCACCCGCTGCACAGCCGGTGCGCGGCGATCAGCGTCGGCATCGTGAAGGGCGAGCCCGTGCTCGACCTGCCCTACGTCGAGGACTCGACGGCCGAGGTCGACATGAACGTCGTGATGCTGCGGGGCGGAGCGGCCGACGCCGCGGCGACGTTCGTGGAGGTGCAGGGCACGGCCGAGGGCGCGGCGTTCAGCCGGAGCGAGCTCGACAGCCTGCTCGGCCTCGCCGAGGGCGGCATCGCCGACATCTTCGCCCTGCAGGACGCGTTCGTCGCCGAACCGCCCGCACCGCGAACCGGCCTGCGCTAGGCGGACGACGGATGAGGCTCGTCTGCGCGTCGGCGAACCCCGACAAGATCGCCGAGATCGCCGAGATCCTCGGGGCCGCCGGAGTGGAACTGCTGCCCCGGCCACCCGAGGTTCCCGATGTCGTCGAGGACGACGACACGCTCGTCGGCAACGCCCGTCTGAAGGCCGTCGCCATCGCCAACGCCACCGGCCTCCCCGCGGTGGCCGACGACACCGGGTTGTTCGTCGACGCTCTCGACGGCGCGCCCGGCGTGTTCACGGCGCGCTACGCCGGCGAGCACGCCACGTATGCCGACAACCGGGCCAAGCTCCTCGACGCCCTGGCCGGGCTGCCGCCCGAACGGCGCGGCGCCTCGTTCCGGTCGGTGGCGTTCGTCGCCTGGCCCGACGGGCGCGAGCTGGCCGTGGAGGGCGTGTGCCCCGGATCGATCAG
>JAYUAM010000864.1:0-1144 GCA_043741295.1 Acidimicrobiia bacterium | reverse complement strand
ACGAGGCGCGACGCGTCGGCAACGAGGACGCGCTGATCGTGGCGTTGGAGGTGGCCCAGGTGGTGCTCACCGATCCGCACGCGGTGCTCGAGCTGTCGTACGAGCTGGAGCGGCGGACCTTGGCGACGGGCGACATCTGGCGGTCGATGTGGGCCACGGGCAGCCGCACGCGCGTGCACCTGTTGTTCGGTGATCTGGCGGCCGCTCGCGAGTCGATCGCCCGCCACCGCGAGCGGGCGATGGCGTTCCGCTTCGTGCTCTTCCGGTTCCAGTGCGAGGTGTTCGACTCCACCCTCGCGATGGCCGAGGGGCGGTTCGACGATGCCGAGCGTTCGATCGAGGAGGCCGAGCTCGTCGGCGCCGACGAGCCGACGCTGCCGAGCGCCGGCATCTACGGGTTGCAGATGTTCCTCATCCGGCGCGAGCAGGGCCGGTTGGAGGAGATGCGCCCGACGCTGCAGCTGCTGCGCACGCTGTCGTCGAGCCAGCCGGTGTGGCGCCCCGGCCTGGCGCTGGCGTACGCCGAGCTGGGCCTGGTCCACGAGGCGCGCGCCATCATGGCCGAGCTGGCGGTCGACGGGTTCGGCGCCGTGCCGCGCGACAACCTGTGGCCGATCGCGCTGTCGTTCCTGGCCGACACCTGCCTGCTGCTAGAGGATGCGGCGAGCGCGCCGGTGCTACTGGCCGAGCTCGACCGCTTCGCCGGCCATACGCTGGCCGCCGGCTTCAGCGCCTGCGCCGGCCCGGCCGACCGGTTGCGCGCCGGCCTGGCCGAGCTGGCCGGCCAGCCGGATCGGGCCGACCAGACGGTGCTCGACGCGCTGGCGCTCGTGGAGCGCGGCGGCTCGCCGGTGTGGCGGGCGCGGTTGGAGCAGACCTGGTCGTGGATGCTGGCTCGGCGCGGCGACGATGCGGGCGCCGCCGAGCATCTCGCCTCCGCCCGGGCGATCGCCGGCTCGATCGGCCAGGGGTCTGTCCTCTCGAACGGAGAGGATCCGGGCGTAGGGGTCGCGAAGTCGAGGCCACCGGCTCCGACGGAACTGCCCGACGGGCTGACGGCCCGCGAGGTGGAGGTACTGCAGCTGGTGGCGGTAGGCCGGTCGAACCGGGAGATCGCCGCGACGCTGTTCATCAGCCCGAACAC
>JAYUAM010000863.1:0-1144 GCA_043741295.1 Acidimicrobiia bacterium | reverse complement strand
AGGCGGGCGATCCGGCCGAGCGCGGCGTACTGCGTCGGCGTGAGCGGGTGCCACACGAAGTCGAACCCTTCACGCGTCGTGTAGCCGTGGTGGATGCGGTTGTGGCCGAGGTCCCACAGCGACTCGACGTGCATGCTCGGCAGCATGCAGATGCGGGCCACGCGACGGTTGAGCTTCGGCGAGTTGAGCAGCGCGCCGTGCGACGCGTCGTGCCCGAGGATGAAGAGCCCGGCGACCCCGAGGCTTGCCGCCGCCCAGAGGGGAACGAGCAGGTACCAGCGGTCGGTGAAGGCCAGCCCGACGAGGGAGGCGCCCCAGAGCGCGAACGCCTGGACCACCGAGAACATCGCCCGGCCGGTTGGGCGCTCGTAGCACTCATCTGGAATCGCCTCGCGCACCGTGTTCAGTGAGCGGTCCCGCCTTATCTTCACCGGTCCGGAGGGGACGTCCGTCGAGACGGTCGCGTCGACCGGTGCTTCGGGAGCGTGCACAGTGCCTGCCATGCACCCAGCCTAGGAGATCGCGCGGTCGATCGGCGCGTCGGGCCCATGATGCTCTCGTAAGTCTCACATCGACCTATTGCGGTGCTCCCGGGCGGTCACAGCTTCGGATGTTCCGGTGGGGGCATGCGACTCGTCCCCCAGCAGCGCTCCGGAGTCGCGGCCGCCGCGTCAGCACTTGTCGGACTTCTCGTCCTCGGCTCGATGGTGATCGCCGCATCCGCCGAGGCGGCCGGCGGATGCGCGTCGCTCGACCCGTTCGCCGGCGGGTGGTCGGCGTCGTACCTCGCCGGTTTGGGTGGCGTGCACGTCGCGGCCGCCGTGGAGGATGTCTCGTCCGGCTGCCGGTTCCGGCTCGGCGCCACCGACGGCTTCCCGATGGCGTCGACCGTGAAGGCCGAAGTGCTCGGCACCGCGCTGTTGCAGCAGCAGGACGCCGGGGTCACCACAGTGGCGGGCTGGTTGGCCGGGCTCGCCACCCCGATGATCACCGAGTCCGACAACGACGCGACCGACGCATTGTACGACGACATCGGTGGCGCTATCGCGCTGCAGGCGGGTGGACGACGACTCGGGCTGAACGCCACCGACAACACGAGCTACGACTGGGGTGGCTCGGCCACCACGCCGGACGACCAGCTCGC
>JAYUAM010000862.1:0-1144 GCA_043741295.1 Acidimicrobiia bacterium | reverse complement strand
GGGCCGGTCCGAGGTGGCAGACTCGGCCACCATGTCGCTCAGCTGGGATGAGGCGGTCGCTGCGGTCTGTGGACCGAAGTCGATGTTCGAAGTGGTGGTGGAGCAGGTGGCCGGGCGGTCGACCCGCGTGTTCGCCCGCGCACCGCGCAGCCTGCGCGAACTCTTCGCCAACTCCCGAGCCCACGGAGACGCCACCTTCCTGGTCTACGAGGACGAGCGCTGGACGTTCGCCGAGGTGTTCGCCGCCGCTGACGCGTTCGGCCATGCGCTGGTTCACCGCTACGGCGTGGCCAAGGGCGACCGCGTGGCGATCGCCATGCGCAACTACCCGGAGTGGGTCGTTGCGTTCATCGGGTCGCTGTCCGTCGGCGCGATCTCCGTCTCGCTCAACTCGCTGTGGACCGCCGACGAGTTGGACTACGCCATCGGCGACTGCTCGCCGACCGTGCTCGTCGGCGACGCCGAGCGCATCGGCCGCAGCCGGCCGGCCTGCGAGCGACAGGGCGTCCGGATGATCGCCGCGCGCACGGGGCCGACCGAGGACGCCGACGCGTGGGCCGAGGTCGTTGTCCCCGGCGCCGAGCTTCCTGCCGTCGACGTCGGCCCGGAAGACGACGCCACGATCCTGTACACCTCGGGCACCACCGGTCGGCCGAAGGGTGCGGTCTCGACGCAGCGAGCGGTGATCAGTGGGCTGATGGGCTTTGGCGCCCGGGCCGTGGTCGAGGTGATGCGGGCCGACCCTCCGCCCCCTGACGCGCCGCCGTCACCGCCGCCGTCGTTCATCCTGATCGTCCCGTTGTTCCACGTCACCGGATGCATTCCCGTGCTGATGAGCTGCGTCGTCGCCGGGCTCAAGCTCGTGATCATGTACAAGTGGGACGTCGAGCAGGCGTTGGAGATCATCGAGCGCGAGAAGATCACCAACTTCGTCGGCGTCCCCACGCAGAGCTGGGACCTGGTGAACTCGCCGCGCTTCGCCGAGTTCGACACCTCGAGCCTGCGCACTGTCGGCGGCGGGGGAGCGCCGGCCCCGCCCGCACTGGTCGCCAAGGTCGCCTCCAGCTTCCGCAACGCCGGACCGCAGCTCGGCTACGGCATGACCGAGACGAACGCCTACGGCCCGAACCACGCCGGGGCCGAC
>JAYUAM010000861.1:0-3110 GCA_043741295.1 Acidimicrobiia bacterium | reverse complement strand
CCACCGCGGCATCGGCCTCGAGCGCGGCGAGCCTGGCCAACGCGGGAGCCGCCGCCCTTGCCGCCCTCATGCGCGACGATCAGCAGAGCGCGGTCCAGCGGGGCACAGAACCCCTCACCGCCCAACTTGCCGACGTCACCGCCCAGCTCGCGGCCCCCGCCCTCGACGACGCGACCAGGCGCTCGCTCGTCGACCGTCGTGCCGCTCTGCAACAGGCCATCGCCGAGCGGGTTCAGCTGACGAAGGTGACCGTCCTCGATCCTGTCCTGGCCGTGCCCCCGACTGCGCCGACCTCGCCTCGACCGGTGCGCAACGCGATCGCCGCCCTCCTGGCCGGCGCGGTGCTGACCATCGAGGGTCTTGCGCTCTACCGCTACGTGCGCGGTCTGCTGCCGCTCGGCGACGTGGAGGGCTCGCTGCATCGTCTTCTCGGTGACGTGCCTGTCGTGACGATCGACACCACCGACGCATCACGCTCCGACGCCATCGTGCCGTTCGTGCTCGAACACCTCTCCGCCCATCGCACGATCACCGTGCTCCAACGCGGCGGTCAACCGGACACGACGGCGGCCACCGAGATCGCCGACGCCATCGCCCGCAGCGGCTCGCGCGTGCTTCTGGCCGACACCGACGTTCGTTCACCGACGCTGCATCGCCGGGTCGGCATTCCGCTCAGCCCCGGTCTCGTCGAGGTCACGAGTGGACAACGCAAGCTCGGTCGCTCCGTGCGGCAGCTGCCCGGCGCCATCGGCGGTGTCGCCGTCCTGAGCGCTGGCGCGTTAGCCGATGCCACGCCGCTCGGCGTGCTCGGTGACGATCGCGTGCGCGCCCTCCTGCGGCGATCGGGTGCCGACAATGCGGTGCTCGTGAGCACGTCAGCGGTGCCGCTCGACGATGCGCTCTTTGTCGCCCACCGATTCCCGGACGCCGTCGTGCTCGCGGTCGATGCCGAACGCGTCCGGCGCGGCGAGATCGCCGAAGCGGCTCGCGCGGTGCGCGCCGTCGGCGGCAACGTGACCGGGGCCGTGTGCGTGCGCGGGCGCGGCCCACAGCTGCACTGGCGCGAGCGGGTGGGCGACATCGCCCGCCGCCTGCAGCGAGCGGGCGTCTCGGTGAAACCCGCTCTCTCGACGGCCGATGTCGACGCCGAGGACGCCCGTCCGCGGCCAACCGCGGCTCCCCGCTCCTCGTCGGCAGGCAACTGAGTGCGGGTCGCCGTCGTCCACGAGCGGCTCACCGAACTGGGAGGCTCCGAGCGCGTCGCCGCCGAGCTTGCGGGCATCTGGCCGGACGCTTCGCTGTTCGTGCCGATCGCCGACGCGTCGCTCAGGTTGCCCGGTGTCGATCACGCCCGGGTTCGCACGAGCTGGCTCCAGCGTCTGTACCGGGGCGGGCCGCGCTACAGCTACCTGCTCCCGCTGCTGCCGGCGGCGATGGCGACCACGACGGTGGACGCCGATGTCGTGGTCACCAGCCACCACGCCTTCGCCAACCGCGTGCGCGTGCGCCCGGGCACCACGGTGGTGAGCTACACCCACACGCCACCACGCTGGATGTGGGACGCGAGCATGCGGTCGGTCGAGATCGGCGGCCGGCTCGGCACACTCGGCCTTGGCGCTTTCGCGGCCACCCAACGCGACGCCGATCGGGCCGCGGCACAACGGGCCGACGTGATCGTTGCGAACTCCTCCACGGTGGCCGAGCGTGTGCGACGATGGTGGGGCCGTGATGCCGTCGTCGTGCACCCACCGATCGACACGACGTTCCACCATCGGGACGCGTCGGTTGCCCGTGAGGATTTCTTTCTCCTTGCCGGGCGGCTCGTGCCCTACAAGCGGCCCGAGGTCGCCGCTGCGGCGGCAGCCAAGGCCGGTGTGCCGCTCGTGGTGGCCGGCGGCGGGCGGGCGCAGGCCGCGGTCGAGGCCATTGGGGGTCCGGGGGTGCGCGTCCTCGGCCCGGTGACCGACGACGAGCTGCGCGACCTCTACCGTCGTTGCCGGGCGCTCGTGTTCCCCGGCATCGAGGACTTCGGGATGATCCCGGTGGAGGCGATGGCCTGCGGGGCGCCGGTGCTCGCCCTCGGCGTCGGTGGTGTGCGCGACAGCGTCGTCGACGGCGTAACGGGGCAGCTCGTCGCACCGCCCGCCGACGTCGCCGACGATGCCGATCTGGCCGTGTCGTTCGCCGAAGCGATGGCGGCGTGGGACGACGACGCCTACGACCCGGCGGCGATCACCGCTCATGCCCAGGGCTTCTCGGCGTCGGTCTTCCGGGAACGCATGCGCACCATCGTCGAGGACGCCGCGTCGTCGAAGGCGTAGCGCCCGCGCAGCGGTACTTCGGGCGGGGGCTCAGGGGCGAAGCAGGCTGACGAACGTGTCCCAAGCCGGTTTCGCCGAAGTGTCGAAGCGGCGTAGACCGAAGTTCGCCTCGGGATCGTCGCTGACGTCGGCCCGGTCCCGGAAGCTGTACACGAACGTGTGCGCAACCCAAGGCAGCCCGAGCGCCCTCGTGATCGCGTCCCCGACGATCTCCGCCTGGCGCTCGGGGCTCACGGCCCGGCTGCTCGTGCCCGTGGGCGCGCCAACTTCGGTGATCCAGATCGCCCGGTCGCCGAGGCCGGCCGACACGAGCTGCCGATGGAGCTTCGGGAGCCGGTAGAAGCTGTTCCAGGCGGCCGTCCTGTCGTCCGCTGGTAGCGCTGGATAGCTGTACGGGTGTGATCCGACGCCGTCGAACGAGTCGCCGGCACCGGCCTTGAGCAACCGGCCGAGGAAGGTCTCGGGGGGCACCTCGCTGTGGTCGAGAGCGTCGACGGCAGGCGCGAGCCCTCCCGTCACGATCGTCGCCTGCGAATCGGCGGCTCGGATGGCGCCGGCGGCGGCCCGCAGCAGGTTCGTGTAGCCCTCGGCGTCCGGGTCTGGCTCCCAGAACGACGCCGAGTTCGGCTCGTTCCAGATCTCCCACGCTCCGACCGTGTCATGGCCGTAGCGGGCAGCTGCCTCGGCGGCGAACCGGGCGAAGTCGGCGACATCGGTCGGCGGATGCTTGTCGGTCGACCCGGGCGGCCGGGCCCAGACCGGCGTGTAGGCGAGCATCGCGAGGACGCG
>JAYUAM010000860.1:0-1145 GCA_043741295.1 Acidimicrobiia bacterium | reverse complement strand
GCTGCCGCCCTTCACGGACCAGCAACTGATGTACACGGGAAATTCCTCTCGACGAGCACCAAGGCGAGCAGCGCTCACAAGTCGGAGGAAGTTCGAGGGCAACGATACCGGCATCGGGTCCCCGTGACAACAGGGTCTTCGTCGGCAGTGTTTCGGGCATCGCTAGGTCGTGTTTCGGGATCGGCAAGAACCGCTTGGGATGTTTAAGACGGGAGCGCCGCCGCTCCCGCACAAGCAGACGCTGAGGTCGGCCGCCGACATACCGCGCCGAGGCCAAAGGACTAGCACCGTCACGACGACCGACACCGTGGTCAACTGCCCGGTCGTCTGACCGGTCCTGCCGTCACGTCTGGCCCAACGTCGTGCCGGGCGTGTGAGTCAGGTCGGGTCGATCGCTCGTCACGGAGCGATCGACCCGATCAGGCGCAGGTCGGCGGTGCGAACGTGTAAGCCGCGGCTCGCCGATCCTCCCGCTTGCGCGTCGCGATGTAGCTGGCGGCGATCGACGGCGAGCAGGACCCAGGCGATCGACCAGCACGAGCCACGTGCTGATCGCCCGGTAGACGAGGGCCGCCGCGAGCGCGTGCGCGGTACCGCCGCCGAGGCCCGCCAACGCGAGCACGATCGCCGTCTCGACCGTGCCGATGCCCGCTGGTGTGAGCCCGACCGCCGCGGACGCGACGACCGCGGCGTAGACCAACGACAGGCTGCGGAACGGCAGCGAGACACCGAACGCCTGGAGCACCGTCCACAGGCACAATGCATCGAGGAGCCAGTTGAGCGCGGCGTAGGAGATGGCCGCTACGCCGTGGCGCCAGTGCACGCGGTAGGCAGAGAGCTGACGGGCTGTGTCGGCGACCGTCTCGCGCGGGTTCAGGCGCGGTCGCCCGGTGAATCGCGTCACGCGCGTCAACGTCCACACGGCGAGGTGTTCGAGACGCCGCCGGGCCGTGGGAACGCCCATCGCCAGGAGGATGGCGACGACCGGGAGCGCGGCGACGAGCGTGACGACACCGGCAGCCGCGGCGAGGTGCTGCCGTCGGCGATCGCGCCGGCACCGGTCAACGTACCGAGCGCCACCGTCGAGACCACGCCAGACACCGCAACGGCCCAACGGCCATCGGGCCCGTCGCCCCGTGGCGGAC
>JAYUAM010000859.1:0-1146 GCA_043741295.1 Acidimicrobiia bacterium | reverse complement strand
CGGCGGTGAGCAGCAACCCGATGTGCGTATATGCCGTGTCAACGGGGTGACTGTCCCAGGTGCCGGCGTAGGCCGACTGGGCATCGATCTCCCGCATCGCTGCCGAGCCGACATGCGGTTGGCGGCGCGGGCTATCCCCGCCGTACGTCGACTGGTAGCCAACGTTGGCGATGTCGCGCACCGCCGCCACCCACGGCTCAATCGCGCTGACGAACTGGTGGTGGGTTGCCGGAGGTGTTCGGTGTCGCACCAAGCCACGCTACGCCGTCGCTCACTGCGCGCCGGGGCGCGACTCGACGATGCAGGTGCTACTCGAGCGCGAGGCGCCGAGCCACGTCGACGCATCGGCGAGCGCGTGCGACGGCCCTAGCGGCTTCGGCTCGCGGGATCTCGTCGGGTTCGTATTCGGTCTTCGTCTTCAGCGGCACGAGGCGCGCCAGTTCCTTCTCGACCGCAGCGCCGTCCTTGCCCGCTTCTCGAAGGAGATCGAGCACCTCGCGGTGGTCCTCCCCGGCCGACCGACGGCCCATGCGACGGCCGGTGACCGCGTCGGCGGCGTTGATCGCAGCATGGATCGCCAGGCTCGTCGCGGCGATCGAACGGCCGGCGGCGAGCTCGTCCGTCGCTGCCGCGAAGTACTCCTCGGCCTTGGCAACATACGCTCGAACCTGAACTGCGCTCACCGGACGCGTGCGCACCGGCCTAGCCACTCCGCTTCCGCTTGAGCAAAGCGAGCTCCCGACCGAGCACCACGATGCCGTCGCGTCGCACATCGAGCCACAGCGGCTTGCGCGACCGCAGGAGGCGGGCAGCGTCCTGCTCGGCCACTTCGAGCAGCTCCACCCGATTGCCGGTGAAACGGCGGACGCGGTCGATCCACGCCTCGACTCCGGCTCGCCAACCGGCATCGTCCTCACCGACGACGTCGGGGCGAACCAGGACGAGGTCGAGGTCACTCTCACCGACGGCCTCACCGCGAGCGAACGAACCGAACACGACGACACTCACAGGCACCGGATCGAGCCCGCTCGCCGTGCGGCCGATCTCGTCGAGCACCAGCCGACGAGCATCGGCAAGCGCCAGAACGGCGCCCGCGGCGACATGCTCGGGCACGAACCGGAACAGCGCCGACGGCGGCGCCTCCCG
>JAYUAM010000858.1:0-3114 GCA_043741295.1 Acidimicrobiia bacterium | reverse complement strand
GTCCGCAGCGTCGGCGAGCGCGTCGCGTTCGTGATCGCCGACTCCGCCGCCGAGGCTCGCCCCAGCCGAAGCTGAGGTGGCGGTTGGCGTCCTGCTCGACGCGATGGATGGCTCGGCGACGGCCACCCTGGCGCGGCTGAGGGGGTCGTTGTACAGGTTGTGGAACTCGGTCTGCCCGGGTGGATCCTGTTCGAGGGCGACCGAAAGCGGTTGGCCCTTGCCACGAGCGTCTACACGTGCTCGATGCCCGACGCCTCAGCGGCGTAGCGCCAGAATGCGGTCATCAGCTTCGGCGGCGTCGGGCCGCTCATCTCGACCTGGGTCAGCACGATCGTGATCAGACCGGTTGCCGGCACGATGTGGGCGGCGGTGCCCGTGCCGCCGACCCAGCCGTACCGCCCGATCACGTTCCATGGCTCGACGGCGGTGATGTCGACGGAGCCTCCGAAGCCCCAGCCCTGGCCTTCGAGGAACAGGCTGGCGGCCTCGCGCTGGGACGGCGTCAGATGGTCCGTAGTCATCCGGCGGATCGCCTCGGTCGACAGCAGCCGTCGCCCGTGGACCGTGCCGTCGTCCAGCAGCATGCGGGCGAACGCGTGCCAGTCGCCGAGCGTGGAGACGAGCCCGCCGGCCCCTGACGGGAACGCCGGCTGCCGGCTCCACTGGCCGTTGGGTGCGTCCACCAGTTCGAGCGCGCCAGACTCGCCCGGTCGGTAGTAGCTCGTGAACCGCTCGAGCTTGCCGGCCGGCACGGCGAAACCCGTGTCGACCATGCCGAGCGGCGCGAACACGCGCTCGGCGAGGAACTCGGGGAGCGGCTGCCCGCTCACCCGGGCGACGAGCACGCCCTGGATGTCGGAGCTGGTGTTGTAGAGCCAGCCGTCGCCCGGCTGGTGGAGCATCGGGATGCGCCCGAGCGTTGCCATCCACTCGTCCGTCGGGGCGACCTCCTGTGGCTGTGGCGGCCCCTGTAGCAGCTCGCCGAACAGCGGCGCGAGGGCGGGCAGCGTGAAGTCGGAGGGGAAGCCGTGACCGGCGCGCGAGGTCAGCAGGTCGGTCACCGTCACCGGCCGGTCGGCGGGCGCCACGTCGTCGAGCGCGCTCGTCGGCGTACGCACGACCATCGGCGAGGCCAGCTCGGGAAGCCAGCGCGACACCGCGTCGTCGAGCGACAGTCGACCATCGTCGACGAGCATCATCACGGCGGCCGCCGTGATCGGTTTCGTGATCGACGCGATCCGGAAGATCGAGTCCCGCGCCATCGGCGCCGATCCCTCGACGTCGACCGAGCCGGCGGCCGCCACCTCTGCGTCGTCGCCCCGGGCGACGAGCGCCACGACACCAGGTACCACTCCGTCACGGACCTGGGCTTCCAGCACTTCACGCAAGCTCGTCATGACTTCGCTCCTGGTCGGTCGGGTCCGTGGGGGAGGTAGTTCTCGTCGTCGCCATCGCGTCCGAGTGCTGCCTCGGCCCCGGTCACGAGCTGCGCGATGGTGTGGCCGGCGTCGAGCCGAACGACGTCGGTCTCGTCGGGCGTGGGCGCTTGGAGGGTGGCGAACTGGCTCTCGATCATCCGGGCGGTCATGAAGTGACCCGACCGGCCGGCGATGCGCGCCTCGGCGAGCTCGCGCTCGATGTGCAGGTACACGAATCGAACGGACCCCGCCTCGCGCAGCAGATCGCGATACGAACGCTTCAACGCCGAGCACGTGACGACGACGCGATCGGACCGTGCGAGGGCATCTCGAATCGCGGCGAGCCACGGCCAGCGATCCTCGTCGGTCAGCGGGATGCCGCTCGCCATCTTCTCGACGTTGGCGGCCGGGTGCAGATCGTCGGCTTCGAGGTACTCAGCGCTGAGTACCGTCGACAAGGCGCGGGCCAAGGTGGTCTTCCCCGACGCAGCGACACCCATGACGACGATCCGGAGCGGCCGCACGACGCGATTCTGCATGATCGCGTCGAGTGTCCGCACCGAGCGGCGATCGGGTGCGGTCAGCTCGTCCCGACGAGGCCCGCCCACTCGGGGATGCCGTCGGTCAGGAAGGGAACGATCGCGTCGGCGGCCATCGGGCGTCCCATCAGGTAGCCCTGGCCTCCGGTGCAGCCGATGGCGCGCAGCACGCGCAACTGCTCGACCGTCTCGATCCCTTCGGCGATGACCGCCTGGTCGAGCGCGTGGGCGAGCTCGATGACGGTGCGCACGATCATCATCGACGTCGGGTCCGTGGCTACATCGGCGACGAAGGTGCGGTCGAGCTTGAGCGAACGCACGGGCATCTTGCGCAGCAGGCCGAGCGACGAGTAACCCGAACCGAAGTCGTCGATCGCCGCGAAGATGCCGCGGTCGGCCAGCACCCGTATCGCCTCGACCACCGCGGCATCGGCGACGACCGCCTCCGTGAGCTCGACGGTCACCTGATCGGGCCGGCAGCCGACCGACGACAGAATGTCCGATGCCCGGTTGACGTAGGCGGCGTCGTGGAGGTCGGTGGCCGACAGGTTCACGGCGACGCGGCACGACGAGTCGGGGCGCTCGGTCGTCCACTCGACCACCTGGGCGGCCGCCGTGCGCAGGACCCAGTCGTCAAGGTCGCGAATCAGCCCGGCTCGCTCGGCGATCGGGACGAACTGATCGGGCGGGATCGGTCCGAGCACCGGGTGGTCGAACCGCACGAGCGCTTCGACCCGGCTCACTTCGCCGGTGCCGAGGTCGACGATCGGCTGGTACAGCAGGCGCAACCCCCCGTTGGCGATGGCGTGGCGCAGGCCTTCCTGGATGGCGAGGTGGCGTCGCAGCTCGTCGCGCAGCGCCACGTCGTACACCGTCACCCGGCCGCGACCGCGCGCCTTTGACCGGTAGAGCGCAAGGTCGGCGCCCTGCAGCATGGCGTCGAGTCCGATCGGGTCATCCGAGTCGGCGTCGCAGTGTTCGAGGAGGGCAACGCCAGCGCTGGCCCGGAGAACGATCGGCGAACGGTCGAGCTCGACGGGTTCGGAGATCGCGGCAAGGAGGCGTTCGGCGATCTTCACCGCGACGTGCTCGTCGACGTCGGAGGCGAGGACGGCGAACTCGTCACCGCCGAGCCGGGCGATGATGTCGCGCGGGCG
>JAYUAM010000857.1:0-1150 GCA_043741295.1 Acidimicrobiia bacterium | reverse complement strand
CGGTTGGAGAAGCTCGACGAGGACGTCGTCTACGACGCCCGCCAGCTCGACCGCGACGTGGTGGCCGTCGACCAGATCCGAACGGTGATCCGCACGTTCCGCGACAACCTGTACAAGCCGCTCGACGAGGACGGCATCTTTCCGGGGCGCAGCGTGTGCCCAAGACGTTGATCTTCGCGAAGGACGACAGCCACGCCGACGACATCGTGCGCATCTGCCGCGAGGAGTTCGGCCGGGGAAACGACTTCGCCGTGAAGATCACGTACCGCACCACCGGCGTGAAGCCCGAAGACCTGTTGAACCAGTTCCGCAACAGCTTCAACCCGCGCATCGCGGTGACGGTCGACATGATCGCAACCGGCACCGACGTGAAGCCGTTGGAGTGCGTGATGTTCATGCGCATGGTGCGGTCACGGAACTTCTTCGAGCAGATGAAGGGTCGGGGCGTGCGCACGATCGACGCCAACGACCTGCAGGCCGTGTCGTCGGATGCCGGCGGCAAGACGCACTTCGTGATCGTCGACGCCGTCGGCGTGACCGAGGCCGAGTTCAACGACACCCAACCGTTGGAACGCAAGAAGGGCGAGCCGCTCAAGAAACTGCTCGACCAGGTGGCCGGCGGGGTTCGCGACGCCGACCTCGTGTCGTCGATCGCCGGTCGCCTCGCCCGGCTCGACCGCGTGATCTCGCACGACGATCGCGCGCAGCTCACCGAAGCGGCCGGCGGCACCGATCTCGGCGACGTCGTGCGTCTGCTGACGAACGCCGTCGATGTCGACGTCGCGTGGGAGCGGGCGTCGGCGGCGAACGGTGGAACCGATCCGACGGACGAGCAGTTGCAGGAGGCGCGGGCGGAGCTGATCGAGACGGCCAGCCGTGTGCTCGCCGAACGGCCGGCGCTGCGCGAGAAGCTGATCGAGGTGCGCCGCTCGTACACCCAGGTGCTCGACGACTTCTCGAAGGACGAGGTGATCGACGCCGGCTTCTCCGTCGATGCCACCGACCGCGCCCGCCAGACGGTCGCGTCGTGGCAGGCGTTCGTCGCCGAGCACAAGGACGACATCGACGCCCTGCAGATCCTGTACTCGCGCCCCTACGGCAAGCGCCTGACCCTGAAGGCGATCAAGGACCTGGCGGCGACGATCGGTCG
>JAYUAM010000856.1:0-1151 GCA_043741295.1 Acidimicrobiia bacterium | reverse complement strand
AGAACCGCAGCCGCTGCTCGCCGTCGGCGGCGGCGGTGCCCGCTTCCTCAGGCATCGCCGTCACTTCCGGGGGAAGAGCGGTTCGCCCTTGGTGACGGCAAGCCCGCCGGGGTACCCGCCCCAGGCCGCGGCGGCGGGCAGGCGTTGCCCGTCGACCGGACCGGACAGCCCGATGCGCTCCCACACGAGCTGGGCCGACGCCGGGATCGCCGGGCTGGCGAGCACGGCGACGATGCGCAGGGCCTCCAGCGCGTCGCCCAGCACGGCATCGAGCGCGGGTCCGGGTTCGGCCTTCCACGGTTCGTGCTGTTCGAGGTAGGCGTTGGTCGCCCGGATCAGCGACCACGTGGCCTCCAAGGCGCGGTTCGGCTGCACCTGGTGCCACGCGGCGGCCGTATCCGCGTAGGCCTCGGCGGCGACGGCGGCCAGCGGGCTGTCGGCTGCTGGAGCCGGACCGATGCCGTCGCACTTCTTGCCGACGACGGTGGCGACCCGCGAAAGCAGGTTGCCGAGGTTGTTGGCCAGATCCGCGTTGTACCGCGCCGTCAGGCCTTCGACCGTGAAGTCGCCGTCGGCGCCGTACGTCGTCTCGGCGAGCACGTAGTGGCGGAACCCGTCGACCCCGAAGTCGTCCACGAGGTCGAGCGGGTTCACCACGTTGCCCGACGTCTTCGACATCTTCTCGCCACCGACCAGGAGCCAGCCGCCCACCGCCCAGCCGCGGGGCGGCTCGACGCCGGCCGACAGCAGCATCGCTGGCCAGTACACGCAGTGGAAGCGGATGATGTCCTTGCCGATCAGGTGGTAGTCCACTGGCCACCAGTGTTCGAACTGGGCCGGATCACCGCCCTTGTCGTCGTCGCCGTAACCGACGGCGGCGAGGTAGTTCGTCAGCGCGTCGAACCACACGTAGGTGACGTGGGCGGCGTCCCACGGGATCGGGATGCCCCATGTGAGCGAGGTTCGGCTGACCGAGAAGTCGCGCAGGCCGCTCTTGATGAAGCCGCGCACCTCGTTGGCGCGGAACTCGGGCACGATCGCGCCCGGATGGGCGTCGTACCAGTCGAGCAGGCGCTGCTCGAAGCGCGAGAGCCGGAAGAAGTAGTTCTCCTCGGTGTAGGTCTCGACGGGGCGCTTGTGGATGCGGCAGT
>JAYUAM010000855.1:0-7332 GCA_043741295.1 Acidimicrobiia bacterium | reverse complement strand
TGGTCCACCGGCAAGGGTGGCGTGTTCGGGGCGATCCGCGACCTCACCGGACGTTCGCCGTACATGGCGGGTGCCGCGGTCGGCGCCGCGCTCGTCGGCGTGGTGACCGTCTCGTCGTTGCGTTCGCTGCGCCGCCAGCTGTCCTACGAGACGTGGTACCTCCTGCACCTCACGGCCTACCTCGGGCTCGCGCTCTCGTTCAGCCACGAGATCGTCGTCGGTGGCGATCTGTCGGGCGACACCGTGGCCCGCTGGTTCTGGGTGGCCGCCCACGTGGCCGTGCTCACGATGCTCGCCGCCGGCCGGTGGGGCCGCCTCGTTCGCGCGTTCCTTCGTCCGTTGCGGGTCACCGGCGTGCAGCGTCACGGTGACGGCACGGTGGCGATGACGCTCGGCGGGCCCGGGCTCGCCGGCGTGCGGGCCGATGCCGGTCAGTTCATGATGCTCCGCCCGGTTCGGTCGCGGCTGTGGTGGCAGGCGCATCCGTTCTCGCTGTCCGCCGCGCCGTCAACTGCCGGGTTGCGGTTCACGATCAAGGACCGCGGCGACGCCTCGGCGGCGATCAGCGATCTGTCGATCGGCACCCGGGTGGCCATCGAAGGGCCGTACGGGGCGACGACGCCTGACGTGATTGCCGGCCGCAAGGTGCTCTTCGTCGCCGGTGGGGTCGGCATCGCGCCGGTGCGGGCGATGCTCGAACGGCTCGACCCATCTGCGGCGCCGGTCGTGCTCTACCGGGCCCACCGGGAGGCCGATCTCGTGCACCTCGACGAGCTGCGCGCCCTCGCCGCCCGGTGCGGCGGCACGGTCCACACCCTCGTCGGCCCCACCCTGAGCCTGGCGGTCAAGGACCCGTTCTCGGCCCCCGTGCTCGCCAAGATCGTGCCCGATGTTGCCGAACGCGTCGCCGTCCTATGCGGGCCGGAACGCCTGCTCGACGCCGCCCGCAAGGGCCTGCGCGCCGCCGGCGTCGCGGCACGCGACATCCACTACGAACGGGTCTGGTGGTAGGTGCCACGGTGACCCGCGCCTGGCCGGCGATGGGCACGATGATCAGCGTCCACGTCCACGACCGCGTGGTCGACGGCCGGCCGGTCGACGAGACGCTCGTCGCCGAGGCGATCGACGAGGTCCGCCGCGAGATCGAGGCCGGCGAGTCGGTGCTCTCCACGTTCCGGCCCGACAGCGACGTGAGCCGGATCAACCGGGGCGAACTGCACCTGCTCGACGCCGACCCGATGGTGGTCGAGGTCCTCGACTTCTGCACCTGGCTCGAACACGAGAGCGGCGGCGCGTTCCGGGCGCACCCGCCCGAGCATCCCGACCGGATCGACCCGGCCGGATTCGCCAAGGGCTGGATCACCGAGCGGGCGGCGACGCGGCTCGACGACGCTGGTCTCGCCGACTGGTACGTCGGCGCTGGCGGCGATGTCGTGACCCGAGGCCGTCCGGCGCCGGACCGTCCGTGGCGCGTCGGCGTGGTCGACCCGTCCGACCGCTCGCGCACCGTGCTCACGCTCGACCTCGACAGCGGGGCGGTGGCCACGTCCGGCTCGTACGAGCGCGGCGCGCACGTGTGGGACGGTCGCGACGGCGGTCGGGTTGAACGCGTCGCGTCGATGACCGTGACCGGCCCGAGCCTGGCGTGGGCCGACGCCTTCGCCACCGCGGCCTACGCCATGGGGGCGGAGGGCCTCGAGTGGGTCACCCGCTTCACCGGGTACCAGGCGATCGCGGTAGGTCTCGACGGCGCGATCTCGGTGAGCGCCGGCCGGCGCGACGGGTGAGAATGTCCGGGTGCTGCTGAGCGAGATCGTGCTGGCCTCGGCCGAGGTCGCTGCCACCACGAAGCGGACGGTCAAGATCGCCCGGCTCGCCGTCTTGCTTGCATCGACAGACGAGAACGAGGTCGAGATCGTCGTCGGCTTCCTCGTGGGATGGCCGCGCCAGGGGCGCATCGGCGTGGGTTGGGCGACCCTGGCGACCGTGCTCGGTGGCCACGAGCCGGCCGTCGACGCGACCGTGACGGTGGCCGAGGTCGATGCGCTGCTCACGTCCGTGGGCACGATCAGCGGCGGCGGTTCGCAGGCTGCCCGTCACGGCGAGCTGGCCGCCGTGCTCGACCGGACGACGGCCGCGGAAGCCGACTTCCTCTTCCGTCTGCTCACCGGCGAGCTACGGCAGGGAGCGAACGAGGGTGTCGTCACCGAGGCCGTCGCCCACGCCGAGAACGTCCCATCGGCATCGGTGCGGCGGGCGGCGATGTTCCTCGGTGATCTCGGTCGGGCGGCAGCATTGGCCCGGAAGGGTGGCGTCGACGCGCTCGACGCCGTCGGCCTGCAGGTGCTCACGGCCGTGCAACCGATGCTCGCCGCGACCTCGCCCGACGTGGGAACCGCGCTGGTCGATGCCGGGGGCACGGCGAGCGTCGAATGGAAGCTCGACGGGGCGCGGGTTCAGGTCCACCGCCTCGGCGACGAGGTGCGCGTGTTCACCCGCAACCTCAACGAGATCTCGGAACGGCTCCCGGCCGTTGTCGCTGCGGCACGCTCGCTGCCCGTCACGTCGGTGGTGCTCGACGGCGAGGCGCTCGGCATCGATCCCAGCGGTCGCCCGCAGCTGTTCCAGCACACGATGAGCCGCTTCGGCGCCGAGGGCGAGGGCGCGGCGGCCGGGCTGCAGCCGTTCTTCTTCGACGTGCTGCACGTCGACGGCGTCGATCTCGTCGACGCGCCGTTGGCGGAACGGCTCGCCGTGCTCGAGCGGATCGCCGGGCCGTGGCGGGTGCCGGCGATCACCACCGCCGACCCGGACGACGCGGCGCGCTTCGCCGAGGACTCGCTCGCCGCCGGCCACGAGGGCGTGATGGTGAAGGCGATCGGTTCGCGCTACGAGGCCGGACGGCGCGGGAACTCGTGGCGCAAGGTGAAGCCGGTCCGCACCCTCGACCTTGTCGTCCTTGCCGCCGAGTGGGGCCACGGTCGGCGCACCGGCTGGCTCTCCAACCTGCATCTGGGCGCCCGGGGATCGGGCGCAGGCCAGGAGGGCGCCCGGGGATCGGGCGCCAGCGAGCTGGGCGGCGACGAACCGAAGGGCGAGCCGACGTTCGTGATGGTCGGCAAGACGTTCAAGGGGTTGACCGACGAGCTTCTGCGCTGGCAGACGGCTCGCCTGCAGGAGCTGGCCGTGAGCGACGACGGTCATGTCGTCTGGGTCCGGCCGGAGCTCGTCGTCGAGATCGCGGTGGACGGGGTGCAGGTGAGCCGGCGGTACCCGGGCGGCGTGGCCCTGCGGTTCGCCCGAGTGCGGGGCTACCGACCCGACCGCACGCCCAACGACGCCGACACGATCGACGCCGTCCGTGCCCTGCTGCTCTGACGGGTGTCGGCCGGCTGGCTAGCGGTCGGCGTGCCGGGTGAAGTCGGGGCGGGTGTCGACGCCGTAGTGGCTCGCCAGCAGGGGAGCGACGACAAGGAGCAGAACGAGGGGGATGGCGATCATGGTCGATCCTTCGGGTCGATCCATCTGGCTGATGGAGTATCTTCTGATCATCCTCCTTTTCGATCAATAAGGGAAATGCGTCTTCATGAGCGAAGCCATCGCGAACCACGATCTTCCCCTCGGCATCGAGGTCCGGCATCTCGCCGCCCTCGACGCCATCGCCCGTACCCGCTCGTTCTCGCAGGCGGCCATCGAGCTCGGCTACGCCCAGTCGGCGATCTCGCAGCAGATCGCCACGCTCGAACGCACGGTGGGGCACAAGCTCGTCGAGCGTCCCGGCGGACCACGTCCGGTCACACTCACGCCGGCCGGGGAGCTGCTCCTCGGTCACGCTGCCCACATCACGGCCCGGCTCGGCGCGGCGAAGGCCGATCTCGATGCCCTCGCGGCAGGCACGGCCGGCAGCGTCCGCGTGGGCATCTTCCAGTCCGCGGGGGCCCGGCTCCTGCCCCGCACGCTCGTCACGTACCGCGCCCGGTGGCCGCACGTCGACATCCAGCTGCACAACGAACTCGGCTGTCAGGTGCTCGACGAGCTGGTGCACGCCGGCCGCCTCGACCTCGCCTACTCCGACATCACCCACGCCGGGCACTCGCTCGCGTACGAGGAACTGCTCGTCGACGACTACATGGCCGTCGTGCCCCCCGACAGCCCGCTCGCTGAGCGCGAGGTCGTCGAGCTCGACGATCTCGACGACGTCCCCATCGTGTGCGGCTCGCTGATCGACGCCTGTGGCGCCCGGGTCGCACGGGCATTCGAGGATGCCCGGTCACGCCCGCGCATCCTGTTCCGCACCGACGACAACCTCACGATGCAGCGTCTCGTGGCCAGCGGCCTCTGCTGCGCCGTCATGCCCCAGATGGCGATCGAGCGCAACGTGCCCGATGCCAAGGTTGCGGTCCGCCCGCTCGGCCCGCGCACCGCCTTCCACCGGCGCATCGGCATCGTGTGGCACGGCGACCGCTACCGCTCGCCGGCGTCGGAGGCCTTCGTGGCCGTCGCGCGCGACGTGGTCGCCGTGATCGACCGCCCCACCACCCGCACATCAGCGCTCCGACCGGTCGCACCGTCGATCGAACGAGTCGGGGCCGCGGCTGGCCGGAGCGCGAAGCGGTAGCGTGACCGGGCCATGGCGGTCTTGCGGTTCTCGTTCGGGACGATGGGCTCGGGCAAGTCGACGGTCGCCCTCCAGATCCACCACAACCTGCGCCAGTGCGGGCTGCGCGGCCTCCTGCTCAGCCGGCTCGACCGCGACGGCAGCCGCGTGTCGAGCCGTCTCGGCGTGTCGGCCGACGCCGTCGAGGTGACGCCGGGGCTCGACCTGTTCGAGCTTGCCAGTCGACACCGGCCGCTCGACTACCTCGTGTGCGACGAGACCCAGTTCTACGAACCGGCGCAGGTCGACCAGATCGCCCGCGCCGTCGACGGCCTCGACATCGACGTCTACGCGTTCGGCCTCATCACCGACTTCCGTGGCCTGCTCTTCGACGGCACGAAGCGGATGCTCGAAGTGGCCGACGAGCGGGTGCCGATGCAGGTGGAGGCGCGTTGCTGGTGCGGCTCGCGGGCGACCCACAACGCCCGGCTCGTGAACGGCAAGGTCGTGTACGACGGCGACGTCGTGGTCGTCGGCGACACCGAGGGCGACGGCGACGAGCCGCTGTTCGGCGACCAGGTGCACTACGCCCTGCTCTGTCGTCGCCACTACCGCTCCGGCACCGTCGGCCGCCACTGAACTCCGTTGGCCGTCGTCGCTGAGCCGGCGCAGCATCTGCCGCGCTAGGTTCGAGCGTGCGGCGGTACAGGGATTCGTCGCGGTGCCCGGAGGTGCAACGGATGCTGTCCTACGCGAGCGGTACGTCGACGTTGCCGCTGATCGGCCAGACGATCGGCGAGAACCTCGAACGCGCCGCGGCGACCTGGCCCGACAACGAGGCGCTCGTCGTCGTCCACCAGGGTGTGCGGCTGACCTACCGCCAGTTCGACGCCGAGGTCAACGCTTACGCCCGCCGGCTGATGGGCCTCGGTCTGGGCAAGGGTGACCGCCTCGGCATCTGGTCGCCGAACTGTGCCGAATGGGCGCTCGTCCAGTACGCCACGGCGAAGATCGGTGTGATCCTCGTCAACCTCAACCCCGCGTACCGCACGCACGAGGTGGAGTACGCGCTGCGTCAGTCTGGCTGCGTCGCGCTCGTTGCGGCCACCGACTTCAAGACGAGCGACTACCGGGCGATGGTCGCCGAGGTGCGCCCGAACCTGCCCGACCTGCGCCACGTGCTCTTCGTCGGCACGGACGACTGGCGCGACTGGCTCGACGCGGACCCTGGAGTCACGATCGCGGAGGTGCTCGCCTACGGCGCCACGCTCTCGTTCGACGATCCGATCAACATCCAGTACACGAGCGGCACGACCGGGTTCCCGAAGGGCGCCACACTGAGCCATCACAACATCCTGAACAACGGCTTCTTCGTGGCCGAGGGCTGCCGCTACACCGACCAGGACCGCGTGTGCATCCCTGTGCCGCTGTACCACTGCTTCGGCATGGTGCTGGGCAACCTCGGCTGCACGACGCATGGGGCGACGATGGTCTACCCGGCGCCGGCGTTCGACCCGGTGGCCACGCTCGCTACGGTGGAGGCCGAACGGTGCACGAGCCTCTACGGCGTGCCGACGATGTTCATCGCCCAGCTGAACCACCCCGAGTTCCACCGCTTCGACCTGTCGAGCCTGCGCACCGGCATCATGGCCGGCTCGCCGTGTCCGGTGGAGACGATGAAGCAGTGCATCTCGGCGATGCACATGGACGAGGTGACGATCGCTTACGGGATGACTGAGACGTCACCGGTGTCGACGCAGACCGCGGCCGACGACCCGATCGATGCCCGCGTCGGGTCGGTCGGGCGCGTGCATCCGCATGTCGAGATCAAGGTCGTCGATCCCGACAGCGGGCTCGTCGTCGAGCAGGGTGTCACCGGCGAGTTCTGCACCCGCGGCTACTCGGTGATGCTCGGCTACTGGAACGAGGTGGAGAAGACCGCGCAGGCGATCGACGCCGCCGGGTGGATGCACACCGGCGACCTCGCCACGATGGACGAGCACGGCTACGCAAACATCGTCGGGCGGATCAAGGACATGATCATCCGCGGTGGCGAGAACGTGTACCCGCGCGAGATCGAGGAGTTCCTGTACACCCACCCCGACATCGTCGATGTGCAGGTCATCGGCGTGCCCGACCTGAAGTACGGCGAAGAGGTGATGGCCTGGGTCAAGGTCCGAGAGGGGGCTGCGCCGCTCACCGTCGAGGACGTGCGCGCCTACTGCCAGGGCCGCATCGCCCACTACAAGGTGCCGCGCTACGTCCACGCTGCCGATGAGTTCCCGATGACCGTCACCGGCAAGATCCAGAAGTTCAAGATGCGCGAGACCTCGATCGAGCTCCTCGGACTGCAGCACGCGGCTGGCGTGAAGACGGCGTAGCCGTTCGAGCAGCGCCGAGCGCTACGTGCCGAGAGGAACCCGCGGCGGGGCCAGCTCGCGGTGGAGCGCGAGCAGGGCGCTGGCCCGTGCCAGCTCGGTCGAGGTGAAGCGGTCGGTGCGGTGACGGGCGACGAGGGCGACGAGGTGCGGGTCGTCGCTGCGGTCGACGATCGCCGCCACCCAGGCCGGCGCGCCGCCGTTGCTCACGAGCACGTCGGGGAGGACATCGACCCGCTCCAGTTGCGGGCGGCCCGATTCGATGGCGGCGTGCACGAGCGGCGACGTCCCGGCCGTCGCCTCGACCAACGTGGCCACCCACGCGACTTCGGCCGAGCAGACGCCGAGCAGCGCCCG